>NZ_RZQP01000096.1:0-21869 GCF_003998165.1 Mesorhizobium sp. M7A.F.Ca.US.007.01.2.1
ACTCCGACCATCTGCGCGGCTTGGGGGATGTCGACATGGGCGCGACGGTCGGCGTGAAGGCAGCGGCGAAGTTCGGTCCGGCCGAAATATTCGCGCAGCTGGACAAGACCATCGGCGGCAGCGATGGCCTGGAGGGCAGGATGGGGATCGAGGTGACCCGGCCTCTGTCTCAATCGTTGATGATCGGCGCCAGCGCGTCCGCCGTGTTCGCCGACGAAAATTACATGCAGGCCTATTTTGGTGTCACGCCCGAGCAATCGGCTCGCTCGGGGCTGGCGCGCTATGATGCCGGCGCCGGTTTGAAGCGCGCCGATTTTTCGGTTTCCGCCACATATATGCTCGACGAGAACTGGATGGTGCGCGGCGAAGCGGGGGTCGGCGTTCTCTTGGGTGACGCTGCCGACAGCCCCGTCGTCGTCGAAAAGATCCAGCCTTCAGGGATGCTTCTCGTCGGATATCGGTTCTGATGCCTACCCAGGGCACCAAATGCAAGCTGGACAAGCTCCGGAATGGCACAGCAACGGCACCAAAGCGATTTGAGCGCCGAATCCAGGTCGGCAAGGCAAGGTTCGCGCATCCTCATTGTCGAAGACGATCTGGAGATCGCACGCATGCTGGGCGACACGCTCACCGACAACGGCATGACCGTGGAAATTGCCGAGAGCGGCGTCCAGATGAATGCCGCGCTTCGCACCCAGAAATTCGATCTCATCGTGCTCGATGTCATGTTGCCGGGCGAAAACGGTCTCAACATCTGCCGCCGCCTTCGTGCCGCAACCAACATTCCGATCCTGATGCTGACCGCGCTCGGCGAGGAAATCGACCGCATCTTCGGGCTGGAAATCGGCGCGGACGACTATGTGACGAAACCGTTCAGCGCGCGTGAACTGACGGCCAGGATACGGGCGCTGCTGCGCCGTACAGCCTATAATCCCGACGAGCGGGACTGGTCGAAGGTGCTTCGTTTCAACGGCTGGCGCCTTGATCCCATACGCCGGCAATTGCATGACCCCAACAATGCGCGGGTGACGACCACGACGCATGAATTCGACCTGTTACTTGCGTTTTGTCGCAATGCAGGCCGGGTTCTCTCTCGTGAGGAACTTCTGGGCGTAACCCATGCCGGGCTCGCGGGGCCGATCGAGCGTAGCGTCGATGTCCATATCAGTCGAATCCGCAGGAAGATCGAAAAGGACGCGCGCGATCCGGTGCTTTTGAGGACCGTTCGGTTGGGAGGCTACATCTTCACCGCGACGGTGGAGGAAGCATGAGGGATTTCATCCGCCGTTTCTTGCCACAGTCCGTGCGTGGGCAGTTTGTGGCAATCATTTTCATCGCGGTGATCGTGATCATGTTCGTCGGTTCGGTCGTCGAGAGTTTCATAGAGAACGCCGATCTTCCCGCCGCGGAAGATAACGCCAGGCGTGCGGCCGTTGTTGCTGCCTTGTTGCAAGAAACGCCGGCGGAGGCGCGTGGCGCAATTCTGGCGACAGCAAAGCGAGCCGGCTTTGATTTCGAGATATTGCCCAAGGACCAGATACGCGGCATTGCCCAATCCTATCTGCAATGGCGAAGTGTCGAATGGCTTTTGCGTATCGACAGGGGGACGGTTGAGGGACGCTGGATAAGGGTCGGCGGCCGATACGCGTTTGTCATCGACCTCGACCAGCAGGACGTCCTGGCCCATTTCGGCATGCCCGATTCCTGGCTGACATCGGGCCTCGTCCGTGCCTCGTTCTACAGGTTCATGGCTTTCGTCGCCTTGCCCGTGCTGATCTGGCTGTTTGCGGTTTGGGCCGTGACGGATCCGTTGAAGCGCATCTCGGCGGCAGTCGGTTCGGCCGAGATCGAGAATGGCGACCAGCTCTTCGTCGAACACGGCTCCATTGAAATGGTGGGGTTGGCGCGCGCCCTGAACAGGATGAGGACGCGTATCCGCACGATGATCGAAAACCGCACGCGCATGTTGCGCAGCGTCAGTCATGATCTGCGCACGCCTTTGACGCGGCTGCGGCTTCGCGCCGAGCGCATGGATGATGGCCCAATCCGAACCGCAATCCTGTCCGATGTCCAGCACATCGAAATCTTGATCGATGAGACCCTTACCTACCTGCGCAACGATGTTTCGACGGAGAAGCTGCAGCGCGCCGATATTGCCAGCGTTCTGCAAACCGTCTGCGCCGAATTCTCCGATGTCGGATTTCCTGTCTCATATTCCGGGCCGGACCGGCTTCTGGGCTGGTGCAAGCCCAATGCATTGGCGCGTGCGATCGCCAATCTTTGCGACAACGGGGTCAAATTCGCTGGCAATGTCACGGTCGCCTTGACGGCGACCGGCACGGCGGCGCGCATCACGGTAGGGGACGACGGGCCGGGTATTCCGATGACGGCACGTGCCCGTGTTTTCGAACCATTCTTCAAGGAAGATGCGTCGCGCGGCATTGCGTCGAAGCATGGCTTCGGTCTGGGCCTCTCGATCGTTGCCGACATCGTCCAGGGGCACGGCGGCAGGATCGAATTGGAGGACAACCAGCCCAGCGGACTGGTCGTTACCATCGACCTGCCGAATGCCGCGGATGTGCAGTCGGCATAGACGGCCTCCCGCCGGGTAAGGTGCGCTCTAAGCCGGCAGGCCGGGGCGATCGAGCTTTTTGGGCGACAGCGTGAAAATCTCGCACCCTGTGTCGGTCACGCCGATCGTGTGCTCGTACTGCGCCGACAGTGAACGGTCGCGCGTTACCGCGGTCCAGCCATCCGACAGAACCTTCACGTGCGGCCTGCCCAGATTGATCATCGGCTCGATGGTGAAGATCATGCCTGGCCGCATCTCGACGCCTTCATTGGCGCTGCCGTAATGCAGGATGTTCGGCGCGTCATGGAACAACTGGCCGACGCCGTGGCCGCAGAAGTCGCGCACCACCGAGCAGCGCTCGCCTTCGGCAAAGGTCTGGATGGCGGCGCCGATGGCGCCGGTGCGGGCGCCCGGCCTGACCGCCGCAATGCCGCGCATCAGGCATTCATGCGTGACTTCGAGCAGCCGCTCGGCGGCGCGCTTGATCGTGCCGACCGGATACATGCGCGAAGAATCGCCGTGCCAGCCGTCGAGGATGTAGGTGACGTCGATGTTGACGATGTCGCCGTCCTTGAGCGGCTTGTTGTCGGGAATGCCATGGCAGACGACATGGTTGATCGAGGTGCAGGATGATTTCGTGTAGCCGCGATAGTTGAGCGTCGCCGGCAGCGCGCCGTGGTCCATGCCGAATTCGAAGACGAAGCGGTCTATTGCTTCGGTGGTGACGCCGGGCTGGACCATCGGCACCAGCTCGTCGAGGCAGCGCGCGGTGAGATCGCATGCCTTGCGCATGCCGGCAAAGCCGTCCTCGCCATAGAGGCGGATCTGGCCGGTATTTCTGAGCGGGGCCGTGGCAGCGTCGAGATAGGTGACCATTTTGTCCGTATAGCGGGTAGGGCCCTGCAGGAGAGCCGACGTGAAGATCTCCCCAGATTTGGCACTTGAGGGCAAAAGGTTCAAGGAAGAACTGCCCGATGCACCCGCACAGTTCGAGATATTCGCCTTGCATGGGCGGTTCAGCGACCCAAGTGACGACACATTTCTGGGCCAAAAGCCGGTCAAAGCAACTTTTGACGACGAACGGCGTTGCTGCGGTGGCGCCAGTTCGGGAGACAGGAAATGGACAGACTGCAATTCGAGGTGCCGGTGCGCATAGCGCCCGCGCCCGGCCTGCCGGTCGAGGAGATCTACGGGGTCGAACAGGCGCTCGATTTTCTCCAGGACTGGCCTGCGCGCCGTCAGGGCCCGATCTACCAGAAAGCCTTCAACGCCTGCTTTGGGGCCACGGTAGACGTGGTCAAGACCGAGGATGCTTGCCGGGCGTTCATGGCGTTTTGCCGGGCCAGCGGACTGATGGCCAGGGACATGATGACGCCGCGCAAGCGCGGCGGTGAGGCGAGGGCGCTCCAGGCCTAAGGGCCGCCGCCGTTTCGCCTGCCCCCCACTGCAACCAATGAAGCGCGTTTGACGCACAGGCGATGTCGCGAGCGTATCGTTGCGTCCCCGCACCCACGTCAGCGCCGTTAAGCTTCCGTTTCCACCTTCCCGGCTACGCCATTGCTTGTTGGCAATGGTTGATTCGTTGCGTCAGTCTCATGGTTCGGAAGATGTCCCCAGAAAAAATCCGTGCATTCCCGATCGACCGTCAGGTATTCTTGGTCAGAGAGGTTGCCGCCAAGCTCGGCAACCTGCATGGCGAGACCGCCACCTCGTTCTGGAGGGCCAAGGCGTCGGAGTTGCTCGATCTTGTGGTCGGCTCCGGCAGGGACAGAACAGCAGCCAGCGATGAAGTGCGCAGGTTTTTCCTGGCCGTGCAAAGAGAGATGTCGGCCGGGGTGGTTGCGGAGCCGATGCCGATTCTTTCCGCTTGAAGAAATCCTGCACAGCTTTGGCTTCCCACTGCATTCTCCAATAGTGCGAGCAGCAATACATCGGTGTTTGCTGCCTTCGACGGCAAGTTCGCTGATCGGGTGCGAACCCATGGCCGCCTATCGCAGGCGGATGCTCTAGGACATCGATGCTCTCTCGCCGCCTCCCGCTGGCCCTAGCCCTTGTCGCTTGCCAGGAAGTGCGCTCGCGCGTTGATCAGCCAGCGAAGCACTTCTTTTTTGAAGCCAATGGACCACTGCTCAAAAATGCACCGAACTTTTTAGCCATTCGTTCATTTATGCGTGCTTTCTAATTTAAGCCATGGCCTTGAATAGCTTCACCCGTGTTCGGCTTGTAATGGACGCCATGCGCCGGAGCACGGGCGCAAACGTCGCCACCATTTTTGCCCTCACCTTGCCGGTCGTTGTCGGCGCTGCGGGCTTCGGCGTCGAGACCTCCTATTGGTACTACAACAGCCTGAGATTGCAGGCGACGGCTGATGCAGCCGCCTATGCCGGAGCGCTCGAACAGATTTCGGGTTCCGACAAGCCGACGATCGTCGCGGCCGCGACCCAGTCCGCGGCGTCGAACGGGCTGGGCTCGGGCACGATCGTCGTCAATACGCCGCCCGCGTCCGGACCGAATACGGCGAAAAAAGCGGTCGAGGTGATCGTCGGCCAGAAGCTCGACCGGATGTTCACCCTGATCTTCACACAGGACAAGGTTCCCGAACAGGCGAGGGCGGTGGCCGTCATTACCGATGCCTCGAGTGCTTGCATGCTCGCGCTCGATCCGTCCGCGTCGCAGGCGGTGCTGTTTTCCGGCAGCACCAGCGTTAAGCTCACCGGCTGCTCGGTCATGTCCAATTCCATCGCCTCCGACGCCATCAAGCTTCAGGGCGCGGCCGGTCTGCAGGCCGATTGCCTGATATCGGCGGGCGGTGTCTCTCTCAGCAATCCCGTCACGACCGTCTGCGCGGCCCCGATCACCCAGGCACTGCCTGCCGGCGATCCCTTTGTCGACCTGCCGGCCCCGGTGGCCGCGACCCCTTGCCTGAACGACAACAAGGCGACGCTCGGTCCAGGCACCTATTGCAGCGGCATGAACCTGAAGGGCAATGTCACGCTTTCGCCCGGCGTTTATGTCGTTCAGGGCAATCTCAAGATAAACGCCAACGCGGCCATCACCGGCGCCGGGGTGACCATCTTCATGTCGGGCAGCTCGACCGTCAGCATGAATGGCAATGCGTCCGTGAAGCTCAGCGCGGCGACTTCGGGCACCTACTCAGGCGTTCTGTTCTACGGCGACAGGACCGGCATGAGTGCATCCAGCACATTCAACGGCACAGCGGACTCGCTTTTGACCGGGGCCATCTATTTCCCCAAGCAGCAAGTGAGCTATCTTGGCAACTTCTCGGGCAATGGCGGCTGCACCAGGGTCGTCGCAAATACGATTCAATGGTCCGGTAATTCAACCATCAATCAGGATTGCTCGAGCCTCGGAGTGCCCAACATTCCAGCCGCGCGGTCCGTGGCACTGTCCGAGTAGCTCCGTGGGGCGCCGATCGATGCCGATCCTTGGCGATGATTCGGGCGTTGCGGCGGTCGAGTTCGCGATGGTGCTGCCCATTCTGTGCCTGGTGCTGCTTGGTATTCTGGACGGCTGGTCCTACGTAACGAGTTCACTGTCGATGCGCGCCGGTGTGAAGACGGCCGCGAACCTGGTCATGAGCGGATCGACCGATGATGCGGCGACCCGGGCCCTTGCCATTGCGAGCTGGGAAAATCGGCCGGAAGACGGCCAGGTCACTCTAAGCCACATCCGTATGTGCGGCACGACCGTGGTCGACGCTTCCACCATGTGCAGTGGGCCCAAGGTGCCGTCGATCTATGTCCAGATCCAGGCATCGGGCACCTGGGTGCCGCCAATTGCCTTCGGCGCCTTTGCCGCTCCCACCGTCATCGGTCACCAGGAGGTGATCCGTGTCCGCTAGGGTAAGCGCGTTGCGGCGGGATCGATCGGGCGGGGCCGGGCTGGAGTTCGCGCTGATCGCCCCCTTCCTTGTCATGCTGCTGTTCGGAATATTCGCCTTTGGCTGGTCGATGCACTCGGTCTCCAGTGTTCGCTATACGCTGGAGACGTCAGCGCGCTCGCTGCAGCTTAAGAACACGCTGACCCAAGCCGACATTCAATCGATCGCCACGCAGAAATTGCAGGCCTTGGGGTTCAAGGACGTGAACGTCACGATCGCCATCGACCCGGTGAGCGGCGGCTTCCGCATGGCGCATCTGACCGCCGCCTATGCCTTCGTCATCGACTTCCCCTACCTCAGTTCCTTCCCGATCAACTACGCGACAACCGTTACCGTGCCGCTGCTTGGCAGCGGCTAGGCTGTGGCCTGACAGCCTCGCGCGCCGGGGCTCTGCCAATGCACCGGTTTGGCGGTCGTGGCGCAAGCTTGGCACTCGGCCTGCTTTTTATGGCACGGGGCTAGCTAATATATTCGTTAGTGCTAATATTAAGATTACGTTACGTCATGTCCGACCATCTGTCGGGTGCAATGTGGGGGTTCCAATGAGAGTGGCTGTATTGTGCGCGGCTGTTGTTTTCGCTGCGACCGGTGTCGCTGTTGCCAAGGAAAAGAAGGCGGCGGTCAGTGACGCTGCCGCCTTGTGTTCCACGAAACCGTCGGCCAAGAAGCCCGTTGCAAATCTGGACTGCGGTTTCACCGGAACCGCCAAATCGGAAGACAGCGGCGCAAAGGCAGAGCCGCGTCTCGGATACGACTCCAATCCGTGGATCATAACAGGCTTTTGACTTTGCACTGTCGGATGCCGGTTGAAGCGCTGAAGAGGGTCGTCTTGAGCGGTGCGCGACCCGTTCTCAGGTAGGCTCCCGCACGCAACCCAGGCAAATAAATACGGACTTGCCACTCGGGGCTTCTCCCGTTGTCGCAATGCCGTGAAAGCCCAACTCGACCGTGCAATAAAAAGCCCGCCACGGGGGCGACCTGCGGCGGGCTCTTGGAGCGGCTACATCCCTTAGGAATCGACCACTTTGTAGCAGGATTATGACCCGTATGGCCGCGTTGGCCTATGGTGTGATCGCGGAAGACTGCGCGTCAGTTGAAGAGAGCAGCAGAGAGCCAAGCGAAATTGCCGACATTGGGAGGGAGGTTTGCGCCAAACGCAAATTTTTCTGGTACGCCCAAGGGGAATCGAACCCCTGTTACCGCCGTGAAAGGGCGGTGTCCTAACCGCTAGACGATGGGCGCGCTCAGACGAAGCGGCTTATACTGGCGTTGTGCGCAACCGGCAACCCGTCAGGTGCCACCTTGGACAACTTTTTTCCAGGCCTGCCAAATCAACGGTTTGCCGAGGGTTGGCAGGCTTTGACGATTAGCGGCGACACCCATCGTTTCGTCATCCACGGGCGGAGCAAGGAGCGCTCCGTCGCGAAGACCCGAGGATGACGAAGTTGGGGACGCTTCGGCCTATCTCGAATGTTCAGGAGGCTGGAACGATATTGCCGGAACGGCCTTGGCGGCTGACAGGCGTAGGCCGTCAAATAGCGCTACTAGCCGTCACCGCCGCTGCGCCGGCGGCAGCGCCAGTTCCAGTCGCGCTCGGGACCGACGTCGACGTGAACCGATTCTGTGTGGCAGTATGTGCCGACACCGCCGCGACCGGGCATGCTTCTGATGTAGCTCGCCAGTTCCCATTTCGAAACGCCGGGAACCTGGATGTCGGCGGCGGCGCAATACATGTGCAGCGAATTCTTGGCGCCGTTGGCGCGCCGATTGCGGGCCGGGTCGCGATAGCCTGACGTCACCGTCATCTTGCGGCCGTAGTGGCCTTCGATCGTCTTCAGCACGCGCACCAGCGACGGTTTCAGGCAGGCCACATCGACGCTCTCGTTCTGCTTGAGCAGCCCGTTGGGCGCCAGCCGGGCCATGCCGGCGGCGGACGCAACCTGATAGGAGCCGCCCACTGGCCCCTCATCCTCGTTGAGGTCGACGTCGCTTTCGTCATCGAGGCCGGACTTGCGCTTGATCTCGAACAGGGCCGTCTGGCGCACGCCGGGCAGGGCATCGCTGCCGGTGATGTGACCGCTATCGCCACCGAGCGAAGCCAGCTGTACCGGCTTGGCCGTGGAATCGGCCGAGGCAAGCGTGATGATCGGCTTTGCCGCTGCTGGCGTCGCTTTTGCCTGCGCCGGAGGCTGCTCGCCCGTCCGGGCGTTGCTGATGAGGGGGGCTGGTGTCGCCGAGGCTGGCGTTGCGCCAAACATCGAAGCCAGGAAGCCTTTCTTCTTTGGTGCTTCGGCCTGCGGCATCTCGCCAGCCGTCACATAGACCGGGTTGTTCATGGCCGGAGCGGCAGCGGGCTTCGGCGCCGCCACGTCGCCGTCGGCCGCGGCAATCTGCTGGGCGACCGCATCGGTCTGCTGCGCGGTCTGTGCCTGCTGCGTCAGCGACTGCGGCGTGTTTCCAACGATGGTTTCGGCGCCCGCCGGCATGGTCAGCGGAAAGACAGCTCCCGGTTTGGACACAGGCACATAGGCGACCTTTTCAGGCAGCGCCGTGTCGCTTGCCGTCATCACGGTCGTCTGCTCCGTCGTGACATCAGACGAATCGGAGGCGGCGATCGCCTTGCCGCTGGAGGCCGCGTTTACATCCGATGCGGTGGCATTGTAGCCGGGCATTCCGACCGACATTGCCGGGTCGCCAGCCGAAGTGCAGGAGGCCAGAAGCAAGGAGCAGAGCGCTGCCACAATGGCGCGGCGTTCTCCCTTTGCGAGGCTCCATCCTGCTGATTTCAAAGTCAAATTCCCCCTCGATGTCCGGTCGGCATATCTTGGCGCGGCATGCATGCGTCGCTGCCAAGGTGACCTTTGTCTCCGATCCGGAAACGAGACCTGTGTCAAATCCGCAAGCCTGGAAGTATTTTTGCAGTGATTGCCGAATTACGGCCGCTTGATGGTTGACGACACCATTTCGCCCGCTTTTGGCGGCCCGTCAACTCACCACACATTACAGTCCGTTACACACGGACCTTCACATAGGTGCCCGGAGCATCACCCAAAGTTTTCATATGCTTGCCCGGTTTGCGGGCAGGCACGCGGGTGTTGTCCTTGGCCTCTATCCAGCCTTGCCAGTGCGGCCACCAGGATCCTGGATGGTCGGTGGCATTGGCTATCCACTGGCTGAAGTCGCCCGTCGGCGTACCCCCGGTCCAATACTGGTATTTGTTGGATGCCGGCGGATTGACGACACCGGCGATATGGCCCGACCCCGCCATCACATACTCGACCGTGCCGCCGAAATATTTCGAGCCGAGGAACACCGAAAGCGCCGGCGCGATGTGATCTTCCTTGGAGGCGAGGTTGTAGACCGGGATGGTGATGTCGCCGAGCGAGACCGTGCGGCCCGCCAGTTCCATCGTGCCTTGCGAAAGGTTGTTCTCAAGATAGCAGTTGCGCAGGTAGAAAGAGTGGTTGGCTGCGGCCATGCGGGTGGAATCGGCATTCCAGTAGAGCAGGTCGAAGGGCAGGGGATCCTTGCCGCGCATGTAGTTGTTGACGACATAGGGCCAGATCAGGTCGCCTGAGCGCAGCATGTTGAAGGCGGTCGCCATCTTGGTGCCGTCGAGATAGCCCTTTTCGCTCATCGACTTTTCCACTGCCGCGACCTGTTCTTCGTCGACGAACACCTTCAGGTCGCCGGCATAGGTGAAGTCGACCTGCGTGGTGAAGAAGGTCGCCGACTTGATGCGGTCGTCGCCCTCTTGCGCCATCAGCGCCAGGGCCGCCGCTAGGAGCGTGCCGCCGACGCAATAGCCGATCGCGTTGACGTCGCGTTCGCCGATGGCCTTCTCGACCGTGTCGAGGCCGTATTGCAGACCCTCGCGGATATAGGCTTCCCAGCTCTTGGTGCCGTGGCGCTCGTCCGGATTGACCCAGGAGATGACGAACACGGTGTGGCCCTGTTCAACCGCCCAGCGAATGAAGGATTTCTGCGGGTTCAGATCGAGGATGTAGAATTTATTGATCCATGGCGGGCAGATCAGCAGGGGCCGCTTGAGCACCGTCTCGGTCGCCGGTTCGTACTGGATGATTTCGGCGACGTCGCTGCGGCCGACCACTTTGCCGGGAGTGGTGGCGATGTTCCTGCCGATCTCGAAGGGCGAGTAGTCGGCCTGCCGCAGCTTCAGGTCGCCCTTGCCGGCGGCGATGTCCTCGGCCAGCATCTTCATGCCGCGCACCAGGTTTTCGCCGTTCGAGGCGACGGTTTCGCGGAACAGTTCCGGATTGGTCAGGATGAAATTCGACGGCGAGATGGCGTTGGACACCTGCTTGACGTAAAAGCCGGCCTTGTGGCGGGTGTGCTCGTCAAGACCTTCGGCGTGCTCGACCAGATCGGCCGCCCAGCGCGAGGTGACGAGATAGGCCTGCTTGAGGAAATCGAAGAAGGCGTTGCGGCCCCATTCCGGGTCGAGGAAGCGCTTGTCGCCGCGCTCCGGCTTGACCGCGTCTTCGGTGTCTTGCGCGGCGTTGCTGGTGCGCTGAATGGCGTTGGCCCAGACCGTCATATAGCCGGAGAACAGCCGCGTCTGCGCTTCCAGCGCGCGCTGCGGATCGGCAAGCCAGTATTCGCTGAGCTTGGAAAAGGTCTTCACCATATCGACGACGGGCTCGGCCACATGGTCGCGCACGTCGCCTTTTTCACGCGGCTCGGCCCAGGCGGAAGCGGCCTTGCCGGCCTGCTCGATCATGCGCGCCATGTTCAGGGCGAAGCGTTCCGGGTCCTTCACCAGATATTGCTCGACGGTCGAAGGCTGGTCATCTTCCGCTTTGCCCGAATCGGGTGTTTTGGACATGGTTGGCGGGGTTCCTCCCGAGGCCTTTTCTTGACATATTAACATGGGACATCCGACCGGGCCAATCTCGCTCTACCTCGGCTGCCAAGGAAACAATATGACGATTAATATTGGCGAGACTGTTTTTTTCGGTGCCGGACGTTTTTGCCGCATCGGCGCGGCGATCGTCCTCATCGGCATTGCCGGGTGCTCGAGCACCAACACGAATGGCCCGACGCCTGTCGCTGTGGGTGCGGGACCGAAGGATACCGGCACCTTCCCGAACCTGAACATCAAGCCGCAAGTGGCGGCGCCGCAGTTCACCGAAGCCGAGAAGAACGCCAAGCTCGCGCAATTGAAGGCGGATGAGAATGCGCAGGCGGCAAAGGGCGGCGGCCCCAAGGTCGTCAACCAGGCGGCGCTGACGGATCTGGCCAAGAAGCATGGCGACGAAACGCTGAAGCAGATCGAAGCCAAATGCGACCCCGCCCTCGACCCTACCTGCAAATAAGTATATAGCGCGCGCCCAACACCCCTTCGCTGTCTGGAACTGCCATGGAAGAATTTCACAAGGTTCGCCGGCTTCCGCCTTACGTGTTCGAGCAGGTCAACCGGCTCAAGGCCAGCGCCCGATCGCGTGGCGCCGACATCATCGACCTCGGCATGGGCAATCCGGACCTGCCGACGCCCAAGGCTATCGTCGACAAATTGTGCGAGGTCGTGCGCGACCCGCGCACGCATCGCTATTCCTCGTCGCGCGGCATTCCGGGCCTGCGCCGCGCCCAGGCCGCCTACTATGGCAGGCGCTTCGGCGTGAAGCTCAACCCCGACACGCAAGTGGTGGCCACGCTCGGTTCGAAGGAAGGCTTCGCCAACATGGCGCAGGCGATCACCGCGCCCGGCGACGTGATCCTGTGCCCGAACCCGACCTATCCGATCCATGCCTTCGGCTTTATCATGTCGGGCGGCGTCATCCGCTCGCTGCAGGTGGAGCCGGACGACGGTTTCATTCCGGCGCTCGAGCGCGGTGTCAAGCATTCGATCCCGAAGCCGCTGGCGCTGATCCTCAACTATCCGTCGAACCCGACAGCGCTGGTCGCCTCGCTCGATTTCTACAAGGATGTGGTCGCCTTCGCCAAGAAGAACGACATCATCATCCTGTCCGACCTTGCCTATTCGGAGATCTATTTCGACGGCAATCCGCCGCCTTCGGTGCTGCAGGTGCCTGGCGCGATCGACGTTTGCGTCGAATTCACCTCCATGTCGAAGACCTTCTCCATGCCCGGTTGGCGCATGGGCTTTGCCGTCGGCAACGAGCGGCTGATCTCGGCGCTGACGCGGGTGAAGTCCTACCTCGATTACGGCGCCTTCACGCCGATCCAGGTGGCGGCGGCACACGCGCTCAACGGCGACGGCGCCGACATCGCCGAGGTACGCGACATCTACCACAAGCGCCGCGACGTGATGGTCGACGCCTTCGGCCGCGCCGGCTGGACCATTCCGGCACCGGCGGCATCGATGTTCGCCTGGGCGCCGATCCCGGAGCCGTTCAAGCATCTCGGCTCGCTCGAATTCTCCAAGCTGCTCATCGAACATGCCGACGTGGCCGTGGCGCCCGGTGTCGGCTTCGGCGAGCATGGCGACGAATTCGTGCGCGTTGCTCTGGTCGAGAACGAGCACAGGATCCGGCAGGCGGCGCGCAACATCAAGCGCTTCCTGTCGACCAGCGCCAAGCAGCCCAACAATGTCGTGCCGCTCTCCGCTCACCGGTAAGCTTGCCGCACGCAAATTCGATCTGACTTTGAGGGACGTCGCCGGACATGGCTGAAGCATTGCGTGTTGGAATTGCCGGCCTCGGCACGGTCGGTGCATCGGTGGCGCGCGTGCTGCGCGACAAAGCGGTGGAACTGACCCGCCAGTGCGGCCGTGACGTGATCGTCACCGCCGTCTCGGCGCGCGACCACAAGCGCGATCGGGGCGTCGATTTGAGCTCTGCAAAGTGGTTCGACGATCCGGTCAAGATGGCCCAGACCGCAGAAATCGACGTGTTCGTCGAACTGATCGGCGGCGACGAGGGCCCGGCGCGCTCATCGGTGAAGACGGCACTCGAAGCCGGCCGTCACGTCGTCACCGCCAACAAGGCGCTGCTGGCCAAGCATGGCGTGGCGCTGGCCGAGATCGCCGAGAAGAAGGGCGTGCTTCTCAACTACGAGGCGGCGGTGGCGGGCGGCATTCCCGTCATCAAGACGATGCGTGAGGCGATGGCCGGCAATTCGGTCACCCGCGTGTTCGGCATCCTCAACGGCACCTGTAACTACATCCTGACCCGCATGGAGGCCGAGGGCATCTCGTTCGATGCTTGCCTGAAGGACGCGCAGCGGCTGGGCTATGCCGAGGCTGATCCGACCTTCGACATCGAGGGCCACGACACGGCGCACAAGCTGTCGATCCTGACCAGCCTTGCCTTTGGCACCAGGATCGCCGCCAACGACATCTACATGGAAGGCATTTCCAACATCACCCAGGCCGACATCCGCGCGGCCGCCGATCTCGGCTACCGGATCAAGCTGCTGGGTGTCGCCCAGCGCACCGAGAGCGGTATCGAGCAGCGCGTGCATCCGACGATGGTGCCGACCGCATCGGTCATCGCGCAGGTGCATGGCGTCACCAATGCGGTGGCGATCGAAACCGACATTCTGGGCGAGCTGCTGCTGTCCGGCCCCGGTGCGGGCGGCAACGCCACCGCATCGGCCGTCATCGGCGACATCGCCGACATCGCCAAGAGCCGGCCAGGCTTCCAGCATGGTCCGGTCTTCGGCCGGCCGGCCAAGGAGCTGAAACCCTACAAGAAGGCGCAGATGCGCAGCCATGCCGGCGGTTATTTCATCCGGCTGACCGTGCACGACCGCATCGGCGTGTTCGCGGCAATCGCCAAGCGCATGGCCGACAATGACATCTCGCTGGAATCGATCGTCCAGCACGCAGTCAACGGCGAGGCGGCGGCACAGAAGACGGTGATCCTTGTCACCCACGAGACGACGGAGGCCGCCGTTCGCAAGGCGGTAGACGGCATCACCAAGGACGGACATCTGACCGACAAACCGCAGGTCATCCGCATCGAACGGGCAGGGTAGCTTTGTCCGACAGTCGCGCGGGACAAGAATTCCGCAGGCATTGAGGTCCGGTCTGGAGGCAGGCAGCTGCCACAGACCGGAACGAATTCGCGTCGACGCCGTTCTCTTGGTCACCAACCAGAGGAACCGCTTCATGGCTGACACCAACAAATCCGACACCCCCGATATCGACGACGTCCAGAAGACGCTGGAAAAGCAGATTGCCGAACTGCGCAAAGAGATCACCAAGATCAACAAGAGCATTTCGGCGCGGGGCGCGGAGATGTTCGACGACGCCAGCGAACAGGCGTCCGAGTTGTACGACACCGCGGCGAACCGCGCTTCGCGTACGGCGCAACAACTGCGCAGCCAGGCCCAGGCTGTTTCGGAAGTCGCGCGCGAGAATCCTGGTACGACGACAGCTTTGGTCGGCGTGATCGGCCTGCTCGGCTTTCTGGCCGGCTTCGCCATTGCTCAGTCGACGAACGATACCTCCCGCCGCTGGTATTGACCGCAGCGCAATAGGGCCGGGCTTCCGGCCTTTTCTATTGTTTTCAGCAAATCACTTTTAAGGAGGACACCATGGCTTCATCAGCGTTGATCGGCATCCTGATCACATTCCTCGTCATCATCCTCGTTCTCTATCTGGTTCAACGCCTGCCGCTCGATGGCCGGATGAGACAGATAGTTCAGGTCATCGTCATCATCATCGGCATCATTTCGCTGCTCAAATACCTCGCGGTTTTTTAGGCCGCGAAGGCCGCCATTCTCACCGTTTTAAGACTGGCCCGGCGCGTGGCGATCGGGCCGGTCGTGTTTCAAGACGTAGTTTAATCGATTGATATTGTTGGATATTCGATAATATTCGTGGCAGGTCTTGCCGTTGTCATGCTCGTTTGACAAAACAGGCCCGCCTCCGGCGGGAGGCCGCATTGCCAACGAGGAAATCACCAGATGAATGTGGCCCAGAACATCGTCGCCGGCCTTGACCGGATACTCACCATGGAACTGGTGCGCGTCACCGAACGGGCCGCCGTCGCGGCCGCCAGGCTGCGTGGGCGCGGCGACGAAAAGGCGGCCGACCAGGTCGCCGTGGATGCCATGCGCCAGGAACTCAACCGGCTTTCCATCAGGGGCACGGTGGTGATCGGCGAGGGCGAGCGCGATGAAGCGCCGATGCTCTATATCGGCGAAGAAGTCGGCTCCGGCAAAGGTCCGGCGGTCGATATCGCGCTCGATCCGCTCGAAGGCACGACGATCTGCGCCAAGAACCTGCCCAATGCGCTCGCCGTCATCGCCATCGCCGAAAAGGGCAGCCTGCTGTTTGCGCCCGATGTCTACATGGACAAGATCGCCATCGGTCCGGGCTATGCGGACGGCGTCATCGATATCGATGCCTCACCGGCCGAAAACATCGCCAGCCTCGCCCGCGCTAAGGGCGTGGCTATTTCGGACATCACCACCTGTATCCTCGACCGGCCACGTCATGCCAAGCTGATCGATGCCGTGCGCGCCACGGGTGCCGCGATCCGGCTGATCGGCGACGGCGATGTCGCCGGCGTCATCCACACCACGGATCCGGAAGAAACCGGCATCGATATCTATCTCGGCACTGGCGGAGCACCCGAGGGCGTGCTGGCCGCCGCCGCGCTGCGCTGCACCGGCGGCCAGATGCAGGGCAGGCTGATCCTCGACACACCGGAAAAGGTTGCTCGCGCGGCAAAGATGGGTATTTCCAATCCGAAACGGGTCTATCGGACGGAGGACATGGCGCGCGGCGATGTGCTGTTTGCGGCCACCGGTGTCACCGACGGCAACATGTTGGCTGGCGTCAAGTTCGGCCACAATTACATCACCACCCACACGATCGTGCTGCGCTCGTCGTCGCGGACGGTGCGCGAGATCAAGGCACGCCATCAGGACCTGGATAAGTTCTGACGCTTGCTTGCGAAGCCACCTTGCAATTGTTAGCCATTCGGGCGCACCCGATATTGGCTGCAAGGATTTGACGATGAAACCGTTCGACTGGCACGCGGATCCGATCTCGCGCGCCACCGCCATCACGCAGTCTTATCGCAACACCCAGAATGTGCGTCGCTTTCTCATCCGGGAATGCAGCGACGCATTCAGCTTCGACCGGCCTTTCATGGCCTGGCTGAAGGACGGTGTGGAAAAGACGATGGGCGATGCGGCCGACGAATGGCTTCGGCGCCAGGCTGAAAAGCGGAAAGCGCAGTTTTCTTGATACTTCCCGGACGGCGCACACCGTGAATCGCTTGGCTTTGCCTGCCTTTGGCCTATAGAGCGTCGCATGAACGTGACACGCTTTAAATTGTTGCCAATACAGGTCGTCGCCCCAAAACCGCTGCGCACTTTTGGGCGACATGCACTATCGTGCGGCCAACGATGAGTTGGCAAAGCGTATGACCGGCGAAAAGCGCCTCTTCCTCGATGTCAGGCAGTCGGTGTCAGGGGTTTCCTGGGAGCACCGGCTGACCGAGCGGCAGGACATGATCGCGCTCGCCATCGCGCAAGGCTACGGGGTACCCGATATCGTAGCACGGGTGCTTGCCGGCCGCGGCGTCACCGCCGAGCAGACCGAGCGGTTTCTCGATCCGACGATCCGCGATCTTCTGCCGGATCCGGCATCGCTGACCGACATGGACAGGGCGGCGGCCCGGATCGCCGCCGCGGTGATGGCCAGGGAAAAGGTGGCGATCTTCGGCGACTATGATGTCGATGGCGCCGCCTCGTCGGCCTTGCTGAAGCGGTTCCTCACGCATTTCTCGGTGCCGTCGGAAATCTACATCCCGGATCGTATTTTCGAGGGCTATGGCCCCAACCCCGACGCCATGCGCGAACTTGTTTCGCGTGGCGCGACACTGATCGTCACCGTCGATTGCGGCACCAACAGCGCCGCTTCCATCGATGCCGCCAATGAGGCCGGGGCCGATGTCGTGGTGCTCGACCACCACCAGGTCGGCGGTGCCTTGCCGGCGGCAATCGCTGTCGTCAATCCCAATCGCGACGACGACCTTTCCGGGCAGGGCCATCTCTGTGCCGCCGGCGTGGTCTTCCTCGCCCTTGTGCAGACGGCCAGGATCCTGCGTAGCCGCATGGCCGATGCTACGCCGCCGGACCTGCTTTCGCTGCTCGATATCGTGGCATTGGCCACCGTTTGTGACGTGGTGCCGCTGACCGGCGTCAACCGTGCCTTCGTGGTCAAGGGGCTGCAGATGGCGCGCCAGCAGAAGAACGAAGGGCTCGCGGCACTGGCACGGGTGTCGCGCATCGGCGAGCCGATCAGCACCTTCCATCTGGCCTATCTGATCGGCCCGCGCATCAATGCCGGCGGACGCATCGGCGATGCCGCACTTGGCAGCCGGTTGCTTGCGACCGACGACCCGGTCGAGGCGCGCACCATTGCCGAGACGCTCGACCGGCTCAACCAGGAACGGCAGCTGATGGAGCAGGAGATGCTCGCGGCGGCGCGCGCCGAGGCCGATGCAGAGCTCGCCGGCGGTAGTGGCCCGGCGATCGTCGTCACCGCCAGCAACAGCTGGCATCCGGGCATCGTCGGTTTGCTCGCCTCACGGCTGAAGGATCATGCCCGCCGGCCGGCCTTCGCCATCGCCTTCAACGCCAACGGCATCGGCACCGGCTCGGGCCGCTCGGTCTCGGGTTTCGACCTCGGCCGGCTGGTGCGCGAGGCGGCCATTGCCGGTCTGATCGTCAAGGGTGGCGGGCATGGCATGGCGGCGGGCATCACCGTCGAGCGGGCGAGGCTTGGTGAGCTCAGGGCGTTTTTCGAAGAGCGGGCGGCAGCCGACGTGTTTCGCCTGCAGGGCGAGGAAAGCCTGGCCATAGACGGTGCGCTTGCCGCTGAAGGCGCGACACTCAGCCTACTCGACGCGCTGGAACAAGCCGGACCTTTCGGTGCCGGGCACGTGGCCCCTGTTTTCGCGTTGCCGCGCCACCGGTTGGCCGATGCGCGGCCGGTCGGCACCAATCACATCCGCGTCGAGCTGCAATCGGAAAGCGGCGGCCGGATCCAGGCGATCGCCTTTCGCGCCGTCGATACCGCGCTTGGCGAATTCCTGTTCAAAAACCGGGGCAAGACAATCCACGTCGCCGGTTCGCTGTCGGGAAATTACTGGAACGGCAACCGCACCGTTCAGTTTCGTATCACCGATGCGGCTCGTGCGTAGGTTTTGATCAGGCGAGAACTGTCTGCAGCCGGGTCAGTTCGCCGATCTGCGCCATCGTCGCCTGATAGCCGAGATTGATCGCCTCGTCGGCGCGGTGGAACTCGGTCAGGCCGATATGGCTGAGCTTCGGCTGCAGCGACATGTCGGGCGGGTCGCCGGCAAGCCTGGCGCGCGAAATGCGGTCCTGGATGATGTTGAAGGCCTCGACCATGACGCCGGTGATGCCGAGCCGCGTCTGATGCGACTGGCGCTCGGCGTCGATCTGGCCAGGCCGCGGCGCGTCCTTTTCGACGACCAGTTCGCCAGCGCTGTGCTTGATGACGGCGGCACGGCCGAACAGGTCATAGTGAAGGTTGACCGCCACGACGAGCGGCTGCTCGTAGGCGCGGCAGACCGAAACCGGTACGGGGTTGACCAGAGCGCCGTCGACCAGCACGCGGCCGTTGCAATTCACCGGCTCGAACACGCCGGGAAGCGCATAAGAGGCGCGCATGGCGGTGATCAATGAGCCGCTCGACAGCCAGATTTCGTGGCCCGTGCGGATTTCGGAAGTGACCGCGACGAACGGCTTGGCAAGGTCCTCGAAACGAATGCCGGCCATGTGCTCGCGCAGCCTTGCATCGAGTTTCATGCCGCCGAACAGGCCGCTGCCGCGTAAATTGAGATCGAGCAGGCCGAAAATGCGGCGCTTGGTCAGGCTGCGGGCGAATTCTTCGAGCTCGTCCAGTTTGCCGGCGAGATAGCAGCCGCCGACCAGCGCGCCGATCGAGGTGCCGGCGATCATCGATACTTCGATGCCGGCTTCATCCAGCGCGCGCAGCACGCCGATATGCGCCCAGCCGCGGGCGCACCCGCCACCCAAGGCGAGCGAAATGCCTGTTTTCTTTTGGGAGTTCGTTTCGGACGCGCCGCCTGACGAGGACAGGCCGTTGGCCTCCCTGACATCTGGTCTGTTACGCAATGACGCCCACTCGAGCATCATGATCTCCCTTGTCCCACGGCTACTATACGAGCGGGGCGTATCGAAATGATGAATCTGTGTCGTTGGTGTCAGGCAGAAGGTTCAAGCTGTTGGTTTCCGATACGTGTTTTCCGCATCGAACAGCGGCTTGCTGCCGTCGAAGGCAAGCGTCCCTTTGCCGTCGACCAGCCCCACCGTCCGATAAAAGCATGAACGCCGGCCAGTGTGACAGGTTGCGTCGTGGCCCAACACTTTGACGCGCAACCATATGGCATCCTGGTCACAATCCGTGAGCATCTCGACGACATGCTGAAAATTGCCTGATGTTTCGCCCTTTTTCCAAAGCGCGCTGCGCGAGCGCGACCAGTAATGGGCGATGCCGGTCTCAAGCGTCAGCGCCAGTGCTTGCGCGTTCATATGCGCAACCATCAACAGCATGCCGTCCGCGGCGTCGGTGACGACGACCGTGACCAGCCCGGCTGCATCGAAGCGCGGCGAGAACACCGCGCCCTCCTCGAGCGCTTTCTTGTCCGACGGAGCTTTTGCAAATTCCAGTGCCGACATCGCCGGTCCTTATTTTGATGGCCGGCGAGGGCCGATCAGACCCCGCCGCCGCGCACCATGGTGACGAAACGGACCTGCTCTTCGGGCGTGTCCTTGAAAACGCCGGTGAAGGTCGAGGTCAGCGTGGTTGATCCCTGCTTGCGGATGCCGCGCATGGCCATGCACATGTGCTCGGCCTCGATCATGACGGCGACGCCGCGCGGATTGAGCACGTCCTGGATGACGCCGGCGATCTGCGCCGTCAGCGCCTCCTGGGTTTGCAGGCGGTGGGCGAAGATATCGACGACGCGTGCGATCTTGGACAGGCCGACGACCTTGCCGTCCGGAAGATACCCGACATGCGCCTTGCCGATGATCGGCACCATATGGTGCTCGCAATGCGAATGGAATGTGATGTCCTTGACGATGACCAGGTCATCGTAGCCGGCGACCTCCTCGAAGGTGCGGCCGAGCTCGTCGGCCGGGCACATGTCGTAACCACCGAACATTTCGCGAAAGGCCTTTGCCACCCGCTTCGGCGTGTCGACCAACCCTTCGCGGTCCGGATTGTCGCCGGTCCAGCGCAAAAGCGTGCGCACGGCGGCTTCGACTTCGGCTTCGCTTGGCCGGTCGGTGACCGGCTTTTCCATATAGGCTGACTGTGGCATGAGCTTCTTGATGACGGCATCCATAAAGGCGTCTCCCGTAGTCCCTCTCGGCGGAGGAACGAGTTGAACGGACCACGACCTTTCGGTGTCGGAAACTCGCCCCGTTTCCAGCCCCGTAAGCGGCGTGAACTTCCCGGCAAGGACATTGGCTTTCGTCGTTCTTGTCGATACCGGACTGCCAGCATTATATAAGGTCATAGCGAGCGAAAGGAAGACACGACAGCGGCAATCGCTGTTCGCTTGGCGGCGACGGATTGGAAAATTATGATAAACGACGTCTACAACGCGAAAATTCTCGGTTTTGCCGGAAACATCGCCCGCATCGGCCGTCTCGATCATCCTGACGCGACCGCCAAGGCGCACTCCAAACTATGCGGTTCGACCGTCACCGTCGACCTCAAGATGCAGGACGGCGTCGTCACGGATTTTGCCCATGACGTGAAGGCCTGCGCGCTCGGCCAGGCGTCGTCATCGATCATGGCGCAGCATGTCGTCGGCGCGAGTGCCGAGGAATTGCGCGCGGTGCGCGACACCATGCTGAAGATGCTCAAGGAAAATGGCGCCCCGCCGGACGGCCGCTTTGCGGATCTCAGATATTTGGAGCCGGTGCGCGACTACAAGGCGCGGCACGCTTCGACCATGCTGACTTTCGATGCCGTGGTCGACGCGATCGGCCAGATCGAGAAGAAGCGCGCCGAAGAAGCGGCCTGACCTTGGGATTTGGCCGTCCACGGTGCGCAGGCTTCGCGCAGGCGCCCAAAATCTTTGTTGCCACGGCTTGGCATTTGGCTGGACAGGAACCGGGCCAGAAGGGTTTAAGCCTGCGCTTCCAGCGCCTGCCTGCTTTCGGCAAATTCACTTCTGAGCCAGTCGGCGAACGCGGCGGCCGGCTCCGAGAGGTCGTGCAGGTTTCTGGCCACCAACCAATAGGCGCCGGATGCGACGTCGATGTCGAACGGCTTGACCAGCGCGCCGGATGCGATTTCCCCGCCGATCTGCAACAGATCGCCCAATGCCACGCCATGTCCGAGCAAGGCGGCCTGCTTTGAAAGCGACGCATCCGCCAGCATCGGCTGTC
>NZ_RZQP01000097.1:0-21776 GCF_003998165.1 Mesorhizobium sp. M7A.F.Ca.US.007.01.2.1
TGCTGGTGCGGTTCGCAATAGCCCGCTATCTCGAATCGCCGCTCTACAAGGGCCGCGGCGCGGCACCTGTGCCGCAGCTTCCGGCCGATCGCGGCGGCGGCCACCGCACGCAACCGCGTCGCTGAAGTGACTGCCCAGCCAACCGACCCGCCGCGCCAGTTGCCGCTCGACCTCGGCCATGGCACCGGCTATTCGCGTGACGAACTCGTCGTCTCCGGCACCAACAACCAGGCGGTTGCGCTGGTCGACCGCTGGCCGGACTGGCCATCGCCGGTGGTGGTGCTGGCCGGTCCCGCGGGTTCTGGCAAGACGCATCTGGCCTCGATCTGGCGCGCGCGTGCCAATGCGGCGGCGGTCGACGCCAGGCGCATCGGGGACAGCATCGCCAATCTCGGCGCGCGGCCGGCGCTGATCGACGATGTCGATACCGGGACGGTTGACGAACAAGGCCTGTTCCATCTGATCAATGCGGTGCGTGGTGCCGGCTCGCAACTGCTTCTGACGGCGCGCCGCTTTCCCTCGGCCTGGGGTGTTGGCCTGCCTGATCTTGCCTCGCGGCTGAAGGCGGCTGCGACAGTCGAAATTCATGAGCCCGACGATCTCCTGCTGGCAGGCGTCATCACAAAACTCTTCGCCGACCGTCAGATCGAGGTCGAACCGCATGTCGTGCAATATCTGGTCCGCCGCATCGAGCGCTCGCTGGCGACAGCGATGCGCGTGGTGGAGCGGCTCGACCGGACCGCGCTCGAACGCAAGACGCCGATCACCAGGGCGCTGGCAGCCGAAACCGTCAGTGCCATGGATGAAGGGCAGGGCGAGTTCGAGATCTAGCCTGAGAGGCCGGTCTCAGAGCCACATTCTGGCGAAATGACGGACTGCGAGATAGACGGCAGAGTGAGCGGCGATATAGCCGGCGGCGACCAGCACAAACATCCCGATACTGACACGCCAGGAGCGGGAGACCACGGCGCCCGGGGCCTGCCTCGCCTGTCTGCGGCTTTCACGGTTGTTCCACATCGCCAGTGCGGCGCAGGCAATTGCCCACGTCACCATGACCGGAACCGTTATGCCGGCATAGGCAAAGTAGGCCGGTCCGAAAAGCGACACCCAGGCATCGATTCCAAGCATCTGACCCCCCTGTTTGCCGAACCGCGGCGCCGGACACACGGCCGGAGCCGTAGCAAGTGAACCGTATGGCTGCGCCGGGCATTGGGCTGTGAGGGGATGGTCGGAGTGGAGAGATTCGAACTCCCGACCCTCTGGTCCCAAACCAGATGCGCTACCAGGCTGCGCTACACTCCGAACGGTCTGTTGCCTATTCATTTCGGTGGTGCATGGCAAGTGCAAAAACCTGCGAGAGCAAAAACCTTGCCGCCGTGCGCATTGCGCAGTAATGACGGGCGAAGGGTGGCGATGCTGCCTTGCACAAGAACGAGGTGACCATGTCCGCGCGCATTTTCAGCCCAGCCAAAACCGCGATGCAGTCCGGCAAGGCCAAGACCGGTTACTGGGTGCTGGAATTCGATCCCGAGTCGCGCAAGAAGATCGATCCGCTGATGGGCTATACGACGTCGGCAGACATGAGAAGCCAGATCAGGCTTAGCTTCGACACGCGCGAAGAGGCGGTCGCCTACGCCGAAAAGCAAGGGCTCGCTTTCCGCGTCGAAGAGCCGAAAGAGACCAAGCGCCGCCAGATTTCCTATGCGGAGAATTTCCGCTATGACCGCAGGACGCCCTGGACGCATTGAACGGCGCCCGGCGCCAGAATATCCAGCCGGCCCAACGGCCGGCCAGCGGTCCCGTAGCTCAGCTGGATAGAGCACCGGCCTTCTAAGCCGATGGTCACAGGTTCGAATCCTGTCGGGATCGCCAAAGCCTTTCGGTCCGTTCCGGACACATAGGTTACGGTTTATACCGGAGACATGGGCTTTCAGAGAGCGGTATCAGGCCTCGTGCGCTCAGACCGCTGCCGCCAGAAGCAGCGTTACCCCGAGGACCGTCGACGCATAGATCGTCGCTAGGAGCACGATCGGCCGAGGATATTCGGTGGGTGTTGCGAGGCTGGTTATGTCGGGACCCCGAAATGTTTCGGTGCCGGGCGACGGGACGTCGGCGGCGGTGGCAGCGTTGTCATTGCAAGCGCGCACAGAAAGGCGCTGGGTTATATCGGCGGCGATCAGAGGATCGTCCGCCACCAATTTCGACCAGTCCGAAACAATGCCGATTTCATGTTGTGACATCGCGCGCCTCCCATTTACGGCCTAACAGCGATATCTAAATTATGTTCCACTAATAGTTTCGCGAGGCGGACCGCTCTTTGTCACCGCGGTCTTCTGATCGATGAAAACCACGCCCGCTGCCTCCAAGCCTCGACGGATGGCAGCCAGCTTGGCGGGACTGGGAATCCTTCGCCCGCTCTCAAAACTGCCAATCGTTCCTTCGCTGAGGCCGCACTTCGCGGCGAGTCGCACCTGCGACCACTTCAGGATCGCTCGTGCAGCTCTGCACTGCTGGGGTGTAAGGGGTTGTATCCCTGAGACGGTGGCGCTTCGCTTGTTCACATCCTGACGGTCCTTCGCTTCGGCGGGACACGGCTTTGCACCACGCGCACCTTGTCCAGATCCACCGTGACCATTGGCCCGAGCGACACCGTGACCTTGTCGCCGTCGATCCGCGAAACGTCCCCGGGCAATTCCATCTGCTGGCCCCTGGTCAGCCTGGTTGCCGGATCAATGACCGAATGCGGAAGACCGGGGATCGACACGCTGACGCGGTCCTTCGTGACGCGCTTCAGCACCGTCGCCATGACCGCCACCTCGTCGCCGACTTTATTGCCATGCTCTGATTCTGGGGCGGCATCCGCCGGCGTCAAGGATTAGCTGGGTCTCATATAGAAAAGTCCGCGGGCGTGGCTCCGCGCCAGCGTATTATTTCGTTACTCGGCCTTTTCGGAACCTTCCCGCGCACGGCGCGTTCGGCCCGCTGTATTCGCGGACCCTCATATAAAAGTGGACAGGCGGGAGGCAAACAAGGGTGGGGAGGAGTGTTGCCATGTCGAAGCGAGAAATAGGGATATCTTCGGCCCTCGATCGGCGCATTGCCGATCTCAGGGCCAGGATGCAGGACGCCCGGATCACGGAATACGAAATGAAGACCTTTCAAAAAGTGGCTTCTGCCATGGGAGGCGACGGAGGCTCCCTGCGTCTCGATGCCGACGACCTGATCGCGGCATCCTTTGTCGTCGATGCGCTGGGTGAACCGACGCTCAACTGACACGGGCGATCTGGCTTCGCGCGCCGTTTTGCCCTTGCCCGGCCGGCAATGGGCCCACGCCTTCACACTTTGAAACAGGATGGCTGCTTTCCAGCGGCCGTCCTGTGGCGTCTGCGCAAGCGTCTGTCGCAAGTCATAGGCAGGGGCTGGTTGGCCGGTGGATTTGATTCCGCCGCCGACATCGAATTGGAGGGAAAGTCTTATCAATTTGTTTGGGTTGGTGCGTCATAGTAGCGACGGCTAACGGAGTGGACGCGATGAAGCTCGATCTGTCGCCGACGAGCTGGGGCAGGGTGATCGCTGTCACGGCAGTCGGTACGGCATTCTTCATTGCCGTGGCGTTCTTCGTCGATTCCTTCAATTTTCCCTATCTTTCGCCCGAGGCCGTGTGGCGGGCGCAGATGACCGACCTGATGCTGCCTTTGGTGCTGGGCGGCTCGTTTCTGTTTTTCCTGATGTGGAAGATTCGCCAGCTGGCCATCGCGCAGCGCGATCTCAGCGTCCTCGCCGCGACCGACAGTCTGACGGCGGTGCTGAACCGTGGCGCCTTCTCGATGCTGGTCGAAGCCTATCTCGAGCAGACCCGCAAGCAGGAGCAGACCCGTTCGGGGGCGCTGCTGATCATCGACGCGGACCACTTCAAGTCGATCAATGACCGCCTGGGCCACGATTGCGGCGATCAGGCCCTCAAACTGATAGCGCAGGCGATCAAGGGGCAACTGCGTGGCAGCGATATCGTCGGCCGCATCGGCGGCGAAGAATTCGGCGTGTTTCTGCCCGGCGTGGATCCCTCGCAATCCTGGGTGGTTGCCGAAAGCATCCGCCGGCGTATCAGGGAGATGGAATTCTCACCCGGCGGCAGGCCTTGTCCGCTTTCCGTCAGCATCGGCGGCACAAGCTTTACCGGCCCGATCACCTATGAGGAAATCTTCTCCGCTGCCGACAGAAGGCTTTACACGGCCAAGTCGAACGGACGCGATCAAGTCAGCTTCGATCCGGCCGGAACGTCTCCGGCGCCTGCGCCCGGCGTCGCCACCGTGCATTGACGGGTGAAACTTGCAGAAGGCTGATCGGGAAGCTCTCGAAACAGACGCTCCCTCTATGTTTCCAAATACTTATAATCAGCCGCAAGGAATCCGATCCTTACGGACAGCATGCCGGCTCGATGGGCCATGGACTGCAACCGCTTGCCGGTATACTCCCCCGCGTTGGCGATGTTTCGTTGTCGGCAGAAACGGTTTTGACTCTGAGTTTCCAAGCGTTCCGGCCGACAGCGATCATGATTTTTGATGCTGGCGAACATATGCGGAAACGGTCAGGTAAACACAGCTATTATGATCCATTTGTTCAACGGCTTTCAGGACCCCTTCGGTGGCAGTGACCTTGAAGCTCTGGAACTGTACCGGCTGTTGAGTGTCGATTCCGAGGTGCATCTGTGGGCAACCTCCTCCAGCGTGTCCGGCGAGTTGATGCGGAATTTCCCGATTCGCCGCGTCTCGCTGTCGAAGTGGGATGTACCGAATGGCGGTACCTACGTCTTTCTCGGCTCTCATTGGCGCAACAAGATATGGCCTTACCTGATCCCGCGGCCGCGCCGGCTGATCTATGTCTTCAATACCTTTCACCCGAAAATCATCTCGCTGACGAGACGCATGCCCGGCATGCTGAACTGGCCCGACGCCGAACTGGTGCTGATTTCCGATTTTCAGAGACGGATGCTCCAAGTCGATGGCACCGTGCATCCGTCTCCGATCGATATCGAACGTTTTTCACCACGGCGTCTGGGTTCGGATCGTCCCTTCACCGTCGGACGCTTGAGCCGCGATGGGCCGGGCAAACATCATCCCGATGACATACCCCTCTACGAGACATTGCTGGCCGAAGGTACAGCCTTGCGGATACAGGGAGGGATAGGGCTCAAGGACAGCCTCATGCCGCATCCGCAACTCGAACTGTTCCCACCCGGCCAATTTTCCGCCGAAGAGTTTCTGCAGACGCTCGACGTGTTTTATTATCGCACCGGTTGGCATATGGAAACCTTCGGTCGCGTGGTGTTCGAGGCGATGGCCTGCGGGTTGCCCGTGGTCTGCCATTCATATGGCGGTTATTCCGACCATATCAGGCATGGCGAAAACGGTTTCTTGTTCGAAACGACGCAGCAGGCGGCGCGCATCCTGGCCGATCTCAAAGCCGACCCGGCGCTGCGGGCGGCAGTGGGCCTCAAGGCACGGCAGACCGTCGAGCAGATCTATTCTTCCCAAGCTGTGCGACAGAGGCTGGATTTCTACCTGCGTTAGCTGCACGTCATCCCTTGGGCCATGGGACATCCTTGGCGCAACAACATGCCCGCTGTCATCGATCTCGACATCGCGCTAAAGCAGGCACGCAAAGCGGACGAATGGGGCCGACAGCCAGCGGCGTGCCACAGACTGGGCAGGACTTCTTATCGATGACATTGATGGGCGCGGCGGCACTGCTGATCCTGATCCTGACTTACGCCGGTGTTGCCATTGGCCGCATCCCCGGCCTGCGCCTCGACCGGGCAGGGATCGCGCTTCTCGGCGGGGCCGCGATGATCGCCATCGGCGCGCTCAGCATGGAGGATGCGTACCGGGCGATCAATTTCGACACCATCACGCTTCTGCTCGGCATGATGATCGTGGTGGCGCATTTAAAAGTGTCGGGCGCCTTTCGTGGCCTTGGCGCCGTCGCCATCGAGCACGCGCATGCGCCCTTCATGCTCTTGGTGATGGTGACGCTGCTGACCGGCGTGTTGTCCGCTTTCCTGGTCAACGACGCCATCTGTCTCGTCATGGCGCCGATCGTCGTTCACGTCACCCGTGTGATCAAGCGCAACCCGATCCCCTATCTGATCGCCACCGCCACCGCGTCGAATTGCGGCAGCGTCGCAACCATCACCGGCAATCCGCAAAACATGGTCATCGGCGCGCTGTCGGGCATTTCCTATCCGGCCTTTTCGGCAGCGCTGGCTCCGGTCGCTCTGTTCGGCCTCGTCGCGGTCGTTGTCATCATCCGTATTGTCTTCCGGGCCGAATTCGCCCGCACCGTCCAACTGACGCCCGAGGTCTCGCGTGGCCGCATGCACAAGGGGCAGGTGCTGAAGGCGGTGGTGGTCTGCATCGGGCTGGCAATTGCCTTCTTCGCCGGCGTGCCCGTCGCCAAGGCAGCACTCATCGGCGGCGCCATCCTCTTGCTCACCCGGGCCATCAAGCCGGAGCGCATCTACCGCGTGATCGACGGTCCGCTGCTGTTCATGTTCGCCGGTCTGTTCGTGGTCGTCGCCGGCGCCGAAAAGACGCTTCTTTCGCCAGACATAATCGCTTCGGCCAGGAATCTCGGGCTGGACGACGTCTGGCGCCTGTCCGGCTTCACTGCGGTGCTTTCCAATATCATGAGCAATGTTCCGGCCGTGCTGGCGCTGCGGCCCTTCATACCCGGCCTCGAAAACCCCGAGCGCGCCTGGCTGGTCGTCGCCATGAGCTCGACGCTGGCCGGCAATTTCACGCTGCTGGGTTCGGTCGCCAACCTGATCGTCGCCGAACAGGCACGCGCCGCCGGCACGACGCTGTCGTTCGGCGCTTTTTTCAAGGTCGGCTTGCCTTTGACGCTGATAACGCTGGCCGCCGGCACCGCATGGCTGGCTTTCGGTTTCTAATGCATGTCGTTGCCCCAAAAGTGGCCCCGGTTTTAGGGCAACGACATGCATAAAACCAAAGGCTTAAAGCGCGTCGCGCTTTAGACCTGGCTGCCTGAAAGTCGCGCCCGCACCAGCGTCGCCGCGGCGCGTCCGGCCGCTTCGATGTAATCGGGGTTGCGGTGGATCAGCATGATCGAAAAGCAGCCGTCGATCAAAAGCACGATCTCGCGCCCCAGGGTTTGCGGCTCCGCGACGCCATGGTCCGACAGGGCGCCGGCCAGCCATGTTTCGAAATTCAGCTTGTGCCGCGCGCCGACCTTGACCGCCGGATGTCCGGGCATCGAGGCGAGTTCGGCGGCCGTGCGCAGGAAGCCGCATCCTTTCCATTTCGGGTGGCGAGCGGACCTCGCCAGATTGGTGAAGATTGCCTCGACCTTGCGATCCGCGCCGCCTTCGGCAGCCTCGAACCAGCCGGCCATCCGCTTCAGATTGGGTTGGTCGCGGCCGTCGAGATAGGCCGCGATCAGGTCGTCCTTGCTCTTGAAATGGTAGTAGAGTGTGCGCTTGGTGAGACCCGCTTCCTCGGCAACGGCATCGACGCTGACACGACCGATTCCTTCTGCATAGAAGAGCCTGGTCGCGGCATCGACAATGCGTTTGCGGGTAGGGCTCTGCGTGTCAGGCATGAGCCTACGTATACCGACTAGTGAATATACACAAGCGACAAAGGGCATAGTCTTCCAGCCATCAGCATGATGGAGAAGGAACAGCCAAATGACAGATCTTGTCCTTAGCGAAACCCGGGATGGGATTGCCATCCTCACCCTCAACCGGCCGGAGAAACTCAACGCGCTGAACTATGCCCTGATCGATCGCCTGCTTGCGGTCCTTGACGACATGGAAGTCGATGACAGCGTTCGTGCGGTCATTCTGACCGGAGCGGGGGAGCGGGCGTTTTCGGCGGGCGGCGACATTCACGAGTTCTCGGCCAGCGTGGCGCTTGGGGTCGATGTCGCGATGCGGGATTTCGTCATGCGCGGGCAGCGGCTGACGGCGAGGCTGGAAGCCTACCGCAAGCCCATCATCGCCGCCGTCAACGGTATTGCCTTTGGTGGCGGCTGCGAAATCACCGAGGCCGTACCGCTCGCTATCGCCAGTGACCGCGCTTTGTTCGCCAAGCCGGAAATCAACCTCGCAATGCCGCCGACCTTTGGTGGAACCCAGCGCTTGCCGAGGCTCGCGGGGCGCAAGCGGGCGCTCGAACTGCTGTTGACCGGCGACTGGTTTGCGCCGCCGCGGGCGCTTGAACTGGGTCTCGTCAACGAGGTTGTGCCGCATGCCGAGTTGATGCCGGCGGCATTTGATCTGGCCAGGCGTATCCTGCGGCACTCCGATCTGGCGATTGCCGGCATCCTCACGGCAGTGGCGCTCGGCCTCAACCAGAGCATCGCCGAAGGTTTGCTGGTCGAGGCCGAGCAGTTTGCGCGCATGGCCCCGACCGCTGATCTGCGCGAAGGGCTGAATGCCTGGATTGCACGCCGCGAGCCGGGCTATGACGGCTCGTGGACACATATCGCGCGTCCCGACGAGGCCAGGCGAGCCTGAAGCGGGTCGCTTGAATTCCTCAGGCGACCCGCTTCAGGTCTTTGTTTTCATGCGTGTCGTTCTCCCAAAACCGAGGTTACTTTTGGGCGACATGCACTCGTCGGAGCTGGATCAGGGCGCCACCACCAAACGGCCCTTCATGTTGGGGTGAAAGCGGCAGAAGTAGTCGACCGGTCCCGCCGTCTTCAAAGTCAGGCTTGCGGATTTCTTCGGCGGGATCATCACTTCCCAGCCGCCTTTCACGGTGGCCGTGTGGGCGAACACATCCTTGTTCACCCACTCGATCGTGTCGCCGACCTTTGCCTCGACGGTGGCCGGAGAGAACACCAGCCTGTCGATGGTGACCTGGATGGTTTCGGCTTGCGCCGGCACGATCCCGACGGCCAGCGTCAACGCAATCCACAGATGGCGGTTCTGCATGCTCCCGGTCCTTACTTGAGCATGCCGGCGACGTGTTCGGCGTGCTGCTCATGGCCCTGGAATATCTTCAGGCCGGTTTCCAGCAGGCTTTTCAGCTCGGCATTCTGCGCCGACGGGATCAAAACGGTTTCGAGCGCGCCGTTGACCTGCTTGTGATAGGCGACCTCATTGTCGACATAGGCCTTGTCGAAGGCAGCGCCGTGGAGTTTGGCGAGCTTGGCCCGCTCCTCCGTCGCAGCTTTGGTCAGCGCCTTGCTGGTGGGGTTGTCTTCCGGGGTGACCTTGAGCTTCTTGACCAGGTCGAGCGCCTGAACATTTACAGCCTCGTGATCGCGGACCATATCCTTGGCGAAATCGACAACCTCCTTGTTCTTCGATTTGTCGATGGCCAGCTTGGCCGCTTCGATGTCGATGACCCCGGCCGTGTAGGCGATATGGGCGATCTGCGGATCGGTCGGCTTGTCGGCGGCTTGTGCGAACGGCGCGGTGCCGAGCAGCAGCAGGGCGGCGAGCGCAGCAGTGTGTCGGATAGACATGGCATCTCCTTCGCCGGGACGCTGAAATCGTCCCGGACAGTGTTTTTCGGTTGACGGTCATTGGATGCTGGTCAGCGGCAAACGTTCCCGCTGAAATGAACTGAAATCCGCTGAGGCTCAGCTTTCCAGCCCGAGCCGTCGCATCACGGCGCTGGTCAGTCGTTCGCAACGCCGGCCGGCGAAGGGGAAGGCGTCGAGCAGCACCGGCCCGATCTGGTCGTCCAGCGCCTTGCGGACAAGGGCGCGGGCGCGGTGCAGCCTTGTCTTGACGGTTTGCGGCCGCACGCCGAGGAGGTCGGCGGTCTCTTCGATGCTCAGCCCCTCGATCACCCGCGCCACGAACACCGTCCGGTAGACGTCGGGAAGGCTGTCGGTGGCCTGTTCGACCAGTTGGAGGATCTGCCGTTGCGCCATTGTCCGTTCCGGATCGTCGCTGGGATTGAGGGGAAACCGGATGATCTCGGCTTGCGGATTTTCCGGCAGCGCCACCGTTTTGCGTCTTTTGCGCAGCCGGCCGAGCGCCTCGTTGATGACGATGCGCGATAGCCATGTGGCGAGCGAGGAGTCGCCGCGAAACGCATCGAGATGGGCGAAGGCCTTGACGTATGCCTCCTGCACGATGTCCTCGGCCTCGCTGTCATTGCGCACGACGCCGCGCGCGATCCGGTAAAGCCGCTGATTGTGTGTCTTGATGATGGTGCGGAAGGCGTCGCCGTCGCGCGCCAGCGCGCGGTGCACAAGCTGCATCTCCCCTGGCACAGCGGAAGGCACGGCCGTCAACACAGCAGGCATGGCAAGTTTCCTCAACCCAATCTCCGAACCAGGATCTCGATTGGGAGATTGGACGCTGTCGCCGGCAAAAGGTTCCCGAAGATTTTCTGCCGGGTCCGGCGGCCGCTACACTACAGTGCGAGCGAAGGCTTGTCAGGCAGCCTGCAAGCGCGCCGTGGCCGCCAACAGATCGGTCTGGGTGATCAGCCCGAGAATTCGCTTGTCGTCGTCGACGATGATGACCGCATGGCTGCGGCCATCGGTGAGCACGGGCAGCAGCCCCATGGCGGCGACGCCGGCGGCGGCTGTTGCCGCGGGCGATAAGACGGATCCAACCGTCCCCGAGGCCTGGGTGAGTTCGCGCAACCCCACCGTGCCTGCCAGCCTGGCTTCCGCATTGACGACCGGCAAGGTGCGGATGTTGTGGTCAAGCAGCAATTGGCGCGCCGCCTCGGTGGAGGTGTGAGCATCGACCGAGATCACATCGCGCGACATGATGTCCTCGCACAGAAGGGTCTTGTGCGCGCGCACCATCGCCTGCAATTCGACCTGCCGCAGCAGCCGGTCGAGATCGTTGCGATCGATATCGAACGTCTCGTCGAGTGCGCCAAGCGCGGCATCGATGTCTTCCGACCGAAAGCCCACGCGCAGCTGCGCCGGCAGATCGCCGGTGCCGTGGCTGTTTGCCGGCGCCGCAACCGGCACATGCGGATAATTGCGCCGGGCCAGCCTGTGGAAGCCGTAGCCGAGCGCCACCAGCAGGATCGAGTTCAGCGCCACCGGCACGAATGGAAACAGGAAGCCGGCGCTGATCACGGCAGGCCCTCCCAGCACCGCGGTCAGCGCGGCCGCTCCGCCCGGCGGATGCAGGCAGCGCGTGAACGACATGGCGGCGATGGCCAGTGCCACCGCGATGCCGCTGGCAAGGGCGGTTTCGTGGATGAAATGCGCCACGATCACGCCGACCAGTGCCGATATCGTGTTGCCGCCGATGATCGACCATGGCTGTGCCAGCGGACTGGCGGGCACGGCGAACAGCAGCACCGCCGACGCCCCCATCGGCGCCACCAGCAGCGGCACGTGCGGGCCGTTGCCGAGCACAAGGCTGGCGATCACACCGGTGAGTGCAATGCCGATCGTCGCGCCGATACAGGCGACGAGACGCTCGCGCAGCGTCGCGCCGGCAAGAATGGGAACAAAAAGGCGGAAAGCCATGGGGTCGAAAACTCTGCCGATATTCCAGGGGAAGTCGAAAATGTGCTGATCGCACCGCAATGACGCGGCATCGTTGAATTTGAAAGCCAAACTGATCCGGGAAACTGCAATTTGAGGGAATAGAATTCCGCTACGCAGCCGCCGCCGCGGCCAGACCGCGCGAAATGTCGGCCTTCAGGTCGTCGACGTCCTCGAGGCCGATCTGCAGGCGGATCAATGGACCCTCATAGGGGGCCTTCGCGACAACGCGGTCGCCGAGCCAGACCGGTACCGCAAGGCTCTCATAACCGCCCCAGGAATAGCCGAGGCCGAAGATTTGCAGCGCGTCGAGAAAGGCGTGCTGCTGCTTCTGGCCGCCACCGGCAAGCACGATGGAAAAGATGCCGCTGGAGCCGGAGAAATCCCGCTTCCATAGAGCGTGATCCGGATGGCTGGGCAGGGCCGGGTGGAGCACGCGCGCCACGCCCTTCTGGCCTTCGAGCCAGGAGGCGATGGCAAGCGTGCTGCGCTGATGGTGTTCGAGGCGCACGCCCATGCTGCGCAGGCCGCGCAGCACCTGGTAGACGTCGTCGGGCCCGGCGCAGCAGCCAAGCGTGCAGAAGCTTTCATAAAGATGCGTCCAGCAGCTCTCATTGGCCGACACCGTTCCAAGCAGCACGTCGGAATGGCCGGCCGGGTATTTGGTCGCCGCATGGATCGAGATGTCGACACCGTGGTCGAGGGGGCGGAAATACAGTGGCGTCGCCCAGGTATTGTCCATCATGACGATGGCGCCCGCGGCGTGCGCCGCCTTGGCGATGGCCGGGATGTCCTGCACCTCGAAGGTGTTGGAGGCCGGTGATTCCGTGAACACCACCTTGGTGTTGGGCTTGATCAACGCCGCGATGCCGGCGCCGACATGGGGGGCGTAGTACTCGACCTCGACGCCCAGCCGCTTCAGCATCGTGTCGGCGAAGTTGCGGGTCGGATGATAGACGGTATCGACGATCAGCAGATGGTCGCCGGCCGACACGAAGGCGAGCAGCGGTACCGTCACCGCCGCAAGGCCCGACGGCACCAGGATCGTGCCTGCCGAACCTTCCAGCGCGTCTATGGCGTGGGCGAGCGCATCGGTCGTCGGCGTGCCGCGCGTGCCGTAAGTGTATTTCTGGGTGCGAGCCGCCATTGACGCCGCGTCGCGAAAAAGCACGGTCGAGGCATGCACCACCGGCGGATTGACGAAGCCGAAATAGTCGTGCGGATTGTTGCCCGAATGGGCAAGCCGCGTGTTGATGCCCATCCCGCCGCTAAAGTGCTCGCCGTCTTTCGCCATTCTGCGTCGCCTTGTTTGACAAGCCGCTAGCCATAGTGCGGCGGCATGGACCGTGCAACAGCCACCGTCCGCCAGGAGATGGACTTCGAATATGCCAATTCGTCGCGGCAAAAACAGCGATGCGGGGACAGGATATCAAACGAAAAACCCGCCTGTGCGGCGGGTCATCGGCGCAAATCAGCACCATGGACAAAAATGTATCATAGCTGAGGGCAGGGTGTCAAGAAAAAATTCCTATCGCGAAAAGGCGGTCCTTGATTGACCCGCGTTCGGAGCCCTCATCTCCGCCGATCGGCTATTGTGGGCGGCTGCGGAAAGTATATGATTGTCGGCTAATATCAATCGCCGGATTGCTTCGATCAGATGCTGCCGGATGGTTGCTGCCGGTTGACCTCTGGTCCTCCACGATCCGGATCGCGCTCACCAAGCGTGAGCGCGGCAAGGGAGGAATGCCATGCCGGACGTCAAATGGGCCATGAAGGCGCGCGAATTCATCAACTGCAACTGCGCCTATGGCTGCCCGTGCCAGTTCAACGCCATGCCGACATACGGGTTCTGCCAGGCGGTCGCCGGCATGGAAATCGAAAGCGGCCATCACGGCGACACCAAGCTCGACGGATTGCGGTTCGTCGGGATTTTCAGCTGGCCCGGCGCCATACACCAGGGCGGGGGCGAAGCCGCGGTGATCATCGACGAGAGGGCGACGGAAGCCCAACGTGGCGCGCTGCTTCGCATATTGGGCGGTCTGGACACCGAACCGGGTGCAACGATATTCCAGGTCTTTTCGACCACGCTGGAGAAGTTCCACGACCCGATCTTTGCGCCGATCGAATTCAACGTCGACGTCGACGCGCGAACCAGTCAGCTGCATGTCGAGGGTATAACCGACGGTCGTGGCGAGCCGATCCGGAATCCGGTCACCGGCGCTGCCCACCAGGCGCGCATCGACCTGCCGCACGGCTTCGAATACGCGATCGCCGAGGTCGGGCGCGGCTGGACAAAGGCGACGGGCCCGATCAAGTTCGAGCTGGCCGATACGCACAGCCATTTCGCCAATCTGCATCTCACGCAGAGCGGCATCGTGCATTGACCTGATCCAATGGGCGACACGGCCCTCGAGGCGGTGCTGCGGCGCGATCGCGCGGTCGTGATGGCCGCGCTCGTGGTGATTGCCGTGCTCGCCTGGGCCTATGTGCTGTGGCTCGCCACCGACATGGTCATGCCCGGCTCCGCCTTGCCGGACAGCGGAGGCGGTGACATGGCCGGAATGGACATGTCGAATATGGACGGGTCGAACATGGATATGGGCGGCATGGATATGGGCGCCGCAGTGGCGCCAGGCATCCGGGCCTGGGCATTGGCCGATTTCGCTTTCACCTTCACGATGTGGGCGGTGATGATGGTCGGCATGATGACGCCTTCGGTCGCACCGATGTTGCTGCTCTATGCCGGCGTCGGCCGCAAGGCGCGGGCGGATGGCAGGCCCATCGCTTCGACGGGATGGTTTTTTGCCGGCTACCTCGCCGTCTGGGTCGTCTTCAGCCTCGTGGCGACCGGTGCGCAATGGCTGCTCGCCCGTCTTGCCTTGCTCGACCCCTCGATGGCGACCGGCAGCGCGGTCCTCGGCGGCCTCGTCCTGATCGCCGCCGGTCTCTATCAATGGACGCCGATGAAGGGCGTCTGCCTGCGCCAATGTCAGGCCCCGATCGCGTTCCTGGCCGGCCATGGCGGATTCCGCTCCGCTCCGCTCGGCGCGCTTCGGCTGGGCATCGATCACGGCGCCTACTGTCTGGGGTGTTGCTGGGCGCTGATGGCCCTGCTGTTCGTCGGTGGCGTCATGAACGTGCTGTGGATCGCCGGCATCGCCATCCTGGTCCTGCTGGAGAAGACGGTGCCGACCGGGCAGCGGATTCCGCGCGTTTCAGGCGCGTTGATGGCTGGCATCGGGACCTGGATCGTCTTTCAAGCCTTTTGAGAACAGTCTTCGTCTGCGACCTGTATTGGACTGCAGCCGCCAGTAAATCGTCAGAAGACAATCTTGGGACATGGTAGTTCGCCCCACGCGGAGGTCAACAACCACGAGGTATTTGCCCTGGATGGATTTCGCTGCCGCGGCCGGTATCGGCCCCGCGTTGGCGTTGCATCAGCTTTGCCGCCTTTATTGGCCCCTGCTGACTAATTCGCGGGCGTGTTTGTCTGTAAATCAGGCATTTACGGCAATCGGTTTTCAAACTCTTCGGGTTTGGGTCATTTCCCTTGACCTCACAGGAATTATCGCCTTCGATGACATTTGTGAATGGGAGGCGGCGCGTCGGTTACGATGCGGGGTTTCGGGATGGGCCGGGATGAAGCCGCGTTCACACGGGAGAAAAAAATCAGGATCTACTCCTGAAAAACAGAGAAAAGGGTCTGTGGGTCATGAAACACATTGCTATCGGCATTCTAGGCGCCGCCACGCTTGGATTGATGGCGTCCGCCGCGTCGGCGGCCACGCTCGACACCGTCAAGGCGAAGGGCTTCATCCAGTGCGGCGTCTCCACCGGCCTGGCCGGCTTTTCGGCGCCGGACGACAAGGGTGACTGGCAGGGCATCGATGCGGATTTCTGCCGCGCTGTCGCGGCTGCCGTCTTCGGTGACGGCTCCAAGGTCAAGTTCACGCCGCTCAGCGCCAAGGAGCGGTTCACCGCGCTGCAGTCGGGCGAGATCGACATCCTGTCGCGCAACACCACCTGGACCATCAACCGCGATACGGCACTCGGCCTGAATTTCATCGGCGTCACCTATTATGACGGCCAGGGTTTCATGATCAACGCCAAGAAGCTGCCGGGCGTCAATTCGGCATTGCAGCTTTCGGGCGCAGCCGTCTGCGTGCAGAGCGGCACCACCACCGAGCTGAACCTCGCCGACTACTTCAAGGCCAACAAGATGGAGTACAATCCCGTCGTCTTCGAAAAGCTGGAAGAGGTCAACGCCGCCTATGATGCCGGCCGCTGCGACGTCTACACCACCGATCAGTCGGGCCTCTATGGCATCCGCCTGACGCTGGGATCGCCGGCCGACCATGTCGTGCTGCCCGAGATCATCTCCAAGGAGCCGCTCGGACCGGCCGTTCGCCAGGGCGACGACCAGTGGTACCACATCGTCAAATGGACCTATTTCGCGCTGCTGCAGGCTGAAGAGCTCGGCATCACCAAGGCCAATGTCGATGAGATGAAGAACTCGGCCAGCCCCGAGATCAAGCGCGTTCTCGGCCAGGAAGCCGACACCAAGATCGGTACCGATCTCGGCGTCTCCAATGACTGGGTGGTCAACATCGTCAAGGCCGTCGGCAATTATGGCGAAATGTTCGAGCGCAATGTCGGCTCGGGCAGCCCGCTGAAGATCGCGCGCGGCATCAACGCGCTGTGGACCAAGGGCGGCCTGCAATACGCGCCGCCGATCCGCTGATCGAAATGTGATCCGGGAGGCAGATCATCTGCCTCCCGGTTTCTCTTTCCAGGGGACGGTCGAATGGCATCGCAGGACGTACTTCGCGAGGAGCCCAGCCGCGGTTCCTTCATCAACGATCCGAAAATCCGGGGCATATTCTTCCAGCTGCTGGTCGTCGTGCTGCTGGTGGCGGGCGTCTGGTGGATTGCCCACAACGTCATCGACAACCTGACGCGGTTGCGCATCGCTTCAGGCTTCGGCTTCCTCAAGGGCCGAGCCGGCTTCGATATCAGCGAGAGCGCGATCGCCTATTCGTCGGATTCGACCTATGGCCGCGCCATTCTGGTCGGCCTCCTCAACACGGTCATCGTCGCCATCGTCGGCATCATCACCGCGACAATCATCGGCTTCGTCATCGGCATCGGCCGGCTCTCGAAGAACTGGCTGATCAGGAAGATCTGCACCGTCTATGTCGAGGTCTTCCGCAACATCCCGCCGCTGCTGGTCATCTTCTTCTGGTATTCCGGCGTGCTGGCCGTGCTGCCGGCGCCACGCGACAGCATCAATTTGCCGTTCGGCTCCTTCCTCAACCAGCGCGGTTTCTATTTTCCACGCGCCGTATGGGGCGACGGTTCATGGCTGATCTTCGTCGCCCTGCTCGTCGGCATCGCCATGGCGTGGTTCGTCGCGCGCAAGGCGCGGCAACGGCAGATGGCGACCGGCCAGCAATTTCCGGTGTTTTGGACATCCGCGGCGCTGATCGTCGGGCTGCCGCTGCTCGCCTATGCGCTGAGCGGCTTTCCCCTGAGCTTCGACTACCCCAAACAGTCGACTTTCAACCTGACCGGCGGCTTTCAGGTCCGGCCGGAGTTCCTGTCGCTTTATCTGGCGCTGTCCTGCTATACCGCCGCCTTCATCGCCGAGATCGTGCGTGCCGGCATCAGGGGTGTCAGCGCGGGCCAGACGGAAGCCGCCGGTGCGTTGGGATTGCGGTCCGGATCGATCCTGCGGCTGGTCGTCGTGCCGCAGGCCATGCGCATCGTCATTCCGCCGCTGACCAGCCAGTATCTCAACCTGACCAAGAACTCGTCGCTGGCCATCGCCATCGGCTATCCCGACCTGACGGCGACCGCCGGGACAGTGCTGAACCAGACCGGCCAGGCCGTCGAGGGCGTGGTGATCATGATGGTGATCTATCTCGCCATCAGCCTTCTGACCTCGCTTGTGATGAACTGGTTCAACGCCAAGATGGCGCTGGTGGAGAGGTGAGGTAAGGACATGCAAGAACATGATATGTCCTGGGTGCGCACCGAAATGGTGCTGGCGCAGCCGGCGCCCGCCAGCGTCACCGGCCTCGGCGCATGGGTGCGCAAGAACCTGATCGCGTCTACCGGCGACACCATTTTGACAATCGTCGGCATCGCCCTGGTGGCGATGATCCTGCCGCAAATCATCAATTGGGCGTTCATCAACGCCGTGTGGACGGGGCCGGACCGGACCGTATGCGCCACGGTGGCGCAAGGCGGCATCCAGCCGGATGGCTGGACCGGCGCCTGCTGGGCTTTCGTCAATGCCAAGTTCGGCCAGTTCATGCTCGGCCGCTATCCCATCGAGGAGCGCTGGCGGCCGATCCTGGTCGCCATCCTGTTCGTGGCGCTGCTGGTGCCGATGCTGATGCCGAAGGTGCCACGCAAAGGGCTGAATGCGGTTCTGCTGTTCTTCGTGCTGCCGATCGTCGCCTTCGTCCTGCTGGTCGGCGGCATGTTCGGCCTGCCGCATGTCGAGACATCGCTTTGGGGCGGGCTCTTGGTAACGCTCAGCCTGTCCTTCGTCGGCATTGCCGTGTCGCTGCCGCTCGGCATCGTGCTGGCGCTCGGCCGCCGTTCCAAGATGCCGATCATCAAGACGCTGTGCGTCGTCTTCATCGAGACGGTGCGCGGCATCCCGCTGATCACCGTGCTGTTCTTCGCCAGCGTCATGCTGCCGCTGTTCCTGCCGGAGGGCGTTTCGTTCGACAAGTTCCTGCGCGCTTTGATCGGCGTGTCGCTGTTTGCCGCCGCCTATATGGCCGAAGTGGTGCGCGGCGGCCTGCAGGCGATCCCCAAGGGCCAGTATGAAGGCGCCGATTCGCTCGGTCTCGGCTATTGGCAGAAGATGTATTTCATCGTCATGCCGCAGGCGCTGAAACTGGTCATCCCGGGCATCGTCAACACCTTCATCGGCATGTTCAAGGACACCAGCCTGGTCATCATCATTTCGATGTTCGACCTGCTCGGCATCGTCAAACAGAATTTTTCCGATGCAAACTGGGCAACCGCGCAGACGGCGAGGTCTGGCCTGATCTTCGCGGCCTTCGTCTTCTGGCTGTTCTGCTTCGGCATGTCGCGCTATTCAATGTACACCGAACGCCGGCTCGACACCGGCCACAAACGCTGAATGCATGTCGCCCAAAAGTGTATAGCGGTTTTGGGGTAACGACAGGCATCATTACCAACAACAAAAGAACAAGGGGATCCTCTCATGGCCACCGAAAATGCCGTCAGCGCAGAAGAGATCAAGGTCAACGCCGCCAAGATGCAGATTTCGACGACCGATGTCGCCATCGACATCATCGCCATGCACAAATGGTATGGCGAGTTCCATGTGCTGAAGGACATCAACCTGAAAGTGATGCGCGGCGAGCGCATCGTCATCTGCGGCCCCTCCGGCTCCGGCAAATCGACCATGATCCGCTGCATCAACCGCCTGGAGGAGCACCAGAAGGGCAAGATCATCGTCGACGGTAAGGAATTGACCAACGATCTCAAGAAGATCGACGAGGTGCGCCGCGAGGTCGGCATGGTGTTCCAGCACTTCAACCTGTTCCCGCATCTGACCATCCTGGAGAACTGCACGCTGGCGCCGATCTGGGTGCGCAAGACGCCGAAGAAGCAGGCCGAGGAAATCGCCATGCATTTCCTCAAGCGCGTCAAGATCCCGGAACAGGCCAACAAATATCCCGGCCAGCTTTCCGGCGGCCAGCAGCAGCGTGTGGCGATTGCCCGTTCGCTGTGCATGAACCCGCGCATCATGCTGTTCGACGAGCCGACCTCGGCGCTCGATCCGGAGATGATCAAGGAAGTGCTGGAGACCATGGTGGGCCTTGCCGAAGAAGGCATGACCATGCTGTGCGTCACCCACGAGATGGGTTTTGCCCGCAAGGTCGCCAACCGGGTGATCTTCATGGACCAGGGCCAGATCGTCGAGCAGAACACGCCGGCCGAGTTCTTCGACCACCCGCGCCATGAGCGCACGAAGCTGTTCCTGTCGCAGATCCTGCACTAGGCCTTTCGATGTTTGCGAGGAGCCCGGCTGAAACACTGCCGGGCTCTTTTGCGTATGGCATAACAGGCGACCGTTCCTGTCGCGCTGGAGCGCTTTTGCAGAGCCGCCTTTCATGAAGAGACTGGGACGTTTTCTAGGCCTTCTGTTGATTGTCGTCGCTCTCGCCGTGACGACGGGCACCCTCGTGCCGCGGCCGCTGTGGCCGGCGGCCGCCGCCATGCCCGCCGCGACGCGCCACATCCTGGTGCTGAACAATCCGATCCACACCGATATCGCCATCCCGGTCGACGATGCCGTGCGCCAGCGTTTCCACTTCCTGGTCGACGCCGGCATACCGGCCGACAGGCCGGAGGTCCGCTACATCGTCTTCGGCTGGGGCGGTCGCGCCTTCTACCTGGAGACGCCGACATGGTCCGAGCTGAAGGCGGTACCGGTGATGAAGGCACTGACCCTCGACGCGTCGGTCATGCATGTCGATGTCGCCGGTGACATCCTCGAACCGCGTCCTGACATCGCGGGGTTCGACATCACAGAGGACCGGTTCGCGGCGTTGCTCGATTTCATCGATGCGAGTTTCCAGCGCGGACCGGAAGGCCCGATCCTCGTTCCGGACGCGGCCTATTCCAGGTTCGACGGCTTCTACGAAGCCAACGGCCATTTCAACGCACTGATCGGCTGCAACACCTGGACGGCGGCCGCCTTGCGCACCGCAGGCTTGCGCACCGGCTGGTGGAATCCGCTGCCTGTATCGCTCGGGCTATCGATGCGGCTGTATAATTAGCGTGGGCATTCCGCGAATTGGCGAGCGTCGCGTTCCTTCACAGCCCCCTCTGTCCTGCCGGAGATGTCCGGCAGGACAGAGGGGGCTGTCCCGCCAACCTTTCGCAGGTTTCAGCTTTCGTCAGCCTCCGGTGCCCGCCAGCCATAGAGCCAGTCCAAATCCGCCGCGAGTTTTTCCGACGTGCGCATTTTCAGGAACACGTTGCGCGCAATCGCCACCGGCCCTGCGGCATGCCAGGCCAGCCGGTTGACAGCGCCGCGTCGGGCGACCTGCGCGACACGCGGCCGCCGCGACTGCTCCCAAACAGCAAGCGCGGCCAGCGGGTCCGTAGGGGAGGCGTAGACGGCGTCGGCAAGCGTCGCTGCATCCTCGATCGCCATGGCCGCACCTTGCGCCGCGAATGGGGTCATCGCATGCGCGGCGTCGCCGATCAGCGCCATGCCGTTCGGTGTTGTCCAGGGCTGTTGCGGGTCGACAGTGTGGATCGGCCACGCGGTCCACGGGCCGGCCTGCTCGACCAGACGGGCAAGTTCTGCCGCGGTGCCGGCAAGAGCTCGGGTCAGGATCCCGGCGTCGGCGTTGCCGGACCAGCCTTCGGCAATGCGGTCGCCCCTGGTGAAGGCCGCGAGATTGAAGGCCGCACCCTTGCTGACGGGATAGGCCACCATATGGAAGCCGGGATGCAGGAAGGTGGTGACGCAGTCCCTGGCGCCGATGGCGGCAAAGCTCTGCCCCGCGGCGCTATCAGCCGCGATGGTCGCGCGCCAGGCCAGTTCGCCGGAGAAATGGTTTCTTGGCGAAGCCGACCCCTTGGCCGAGTCGACAAGTGCGCGCACCGACGACCAGACGCCATCGGCCCCGACCAGCAGGAAGCCCTCCGCCTCGATGGTCTTGCCGTCGATCTCGGCCGTCGCCGTGATGCCATGCGGGCCGGAGGCAACGTCGCCGATGCGCGCGCCGGTGGTGAGATGGATATCCGGCACCTCGGCAACGCGCGCGGTCAATGCGCTCTGCAGATCGGCCCTGTGCGCGACGAGATAGGGTGCTTGCCAGCGGGTTTCGGCGGCTTGCCCCAGCGGCACGCGCGCCAGTTCGCGCAAGGTCGCGGCCTTCTTCAACACCACGGCTTGCGGCCGCACAGCTGCCGGCAGCAGCCGGTCGAGCACGCCAAGCTGGCGAAGGATGCGCGTCGCGTTTGGAGAGAGCTGGATGCCGGCGCCGGCAGCTTCCAGGCGCTGCGCCTGTTCGAACACCCGAACCGCGTAGCCGCGCGAGGCGAATGCAAGGGCTGCGGTCAATCCGGCGACACCGGCCCCGGCGACGACAATTTGCCGGGAACGCGTGTCGTTCATCGGGCTGGTCGCGAAAGTCTCAGGCGGCCTGTTCGATGTAGATGCATCCGGCCGTCAGCGTTTCCGTCGCCTTCAGCTTCGGCGAATAGCGGTAGAGCGT
>NZ_RZQP01000098.1:0-21662 GCF_003998165.1 Mesorhizobium sp. M7A.F.Ca.US.007.01.2.1
GGTGAGTATGGTCATTTGACGCTCCAGCTGCAAAGACGGCTGCCCTGGGTTTATCGCAGCCTTGGATCGTAAGCGAGCACCCTGTGCCTAAACCGACTCCGCCACCGGCCTTAAGCAAAAGACGCTGGCGTGGACGGACAATCGACCACAATAAGCATCGCTGGCGGAGCGGCGCGCGACTATTTCGGCCGCGCCCCATAGGCGGCAAGGAATGCTTCGACCGAAGCATCGGCGTGCCGCTCGAGGTCCGCCTTCGAACGCGGGTTGCTTCCGGTGAACATGGCTTCGTTCATTGGGATCCAGAGAAGCATTCCGAAGAGATGGCTGGCCGCCAGACGGGGATCGCTGGTCTGCAACAGGCCTCGACTGGTAAGCTTTTGAAAGCATGATGCCACCGAGGCAAGCATGCGTTCAAAACCTTTTTCATACCAGCTCCGGCCAAGCTGTGGCATCCGATCCGCGTTGGCGATAATCAGACGCCGCAGCTTCAGCAGCTCTTCGTCCATCAGCGTCGTTGTCATGCGTCGGGCAAGCTGCTGTAGCCCACCCTCCATGAATTTCGCCTCGGAAAGCAGCATCGTCACGGACTCGACGACATCGTTGGTCTGGCTGGCGGTGGACTCGACGACTTCGCCGAAAAGCGTCTCCTTGTCCGTGAAATGCTTGTAGACAGTCTGCTTGGATGCGCCTGCTTTGGTGGCGATCTCTTCCATGCTGGTTCCATCATAGCCCTTGGCGATGAAGGCGGCCGTAGCCGCTTCAATGATTTCACGATCCTTGCGAGCCGACCTGGTCTCACCATCAATTTTCATAGCGCCTCTCAACCAGTACTAGACGGTACCGTTCCCGCATGGTAGCCATGGTCACAGTACTAGACTGGCTAGTACCCATCAACGGCAGCAAGGCTTAGACCGATGACCAAAATGATCTTCCTCAATCTACCGGTACGCGATCTGCAGGCGGCGACCAAGTTCTATCTCGCGATCGGGGGCACGCTGAACCCGCAGTTCTCGAGCGACCAGTCCAGCTCGATCATGTTCTCAGACTCGATCGGGGTCATGTTGCTGACGCACCAGCATTACAGCCAGTTCACAGCGCGGCAGATCGGCGACCCCAAGCGGGACAGCCAGATGTTGATCGCACTCACCGTCGACAGCAAGGACGAGGTCAATGTCGTAATCGAGAAGGGCGTGGCGGCAGGCGGTCGCGCCGATCCCAACCCGGCGCAGGATCTCGGTTTCATGTTCAACCGCCACATCGAAGATCCGGACGGCAACGTCTGGGAGCTGCTGTGGATGAACCCGTCGGCCATGCAATAGCCCACAGGAATCGAAGCGGGCCAGGATGACACTGGAGAAGCGACCGGCATTCGCCTGTCGCTTCCGTCAGGCGCGCCGGCATCGGCTATTCAGCCGCCTCGGCATAGTGTGCCGGCACGTAGTTGAGGATGGGGCCAAGCCAGCGCTCGGCCTCGACCAACGGCATCGCCTTGCGGCGTGCATAATCCTCGACCTGGTCGCGTTCGACCTTGGCGACGCCGAAATAATAGCTTTCGGGATGCGCCAGATAGATCCCCGAGACGGATGAACCCGGCCACATCGCATAGCTTTCGGTCAGTCTCACGCCGGCATTGCCTTCGCCGTCGAGCAGCCGGAACAAAGTCGCCTTCTCCGTATGGTCTGGCTGAGCCGGATAGCCGGGCGCCGGTCGGATGCCGCGATAGGGTTCGCCGATCAGCTCGTCCGGCGCCAACGATTCGTCTGGCACGTAGCCCCAGAATTCCTTGCGCACCTTCTCATGCATGCGCTCGGCAAAGGCTTCGGCGAAGCGGTCGGCCAGCGCCTTGACCATGATCGAGGAATAGTCGTCGTTGGCGCGTTCGAAGCGTTCGGCGATCGCCACCTCCTCGATGCCGGCGGTGACGATGAAGCCGCCGATGTAATCGGCTTTGCCGCACTCCGCCGGCGCGACGAAATCCGACAGGGCAACATTGGCCTTGCCGTCGCGCTTGGTCAGTTGCTGGCGCAAGGTGAAGAACGTCGCCAGTTCCTGCGACCGCTTCTCGTCCGTAAACAGCCTGATGTCGTCGCCGACGGCGTTGGCCGGCCAGAAGCCGATGACGCCGCGCGGCGCGAACCATTTCTCGGCGATGATCTTGTTCAGCATCGCCTGCGCATCCTCGAACAGCTGTCGCGCGGCGGCGCCTTGCGCCTCATCCTCTAATATCTTGGGATAGCGGCCCTTCAGCTCCCAGGTCTGGAAGAACGGCGTCCAATCGATGTAGCGCGCGAGCTCGGTCAGGTCCCAGTTCTCGAACACCTTCACGCCTGTGAAGGACGGCTTCGGCGGCTCATATTCAGACCAGTCTATCCGATGCGCATTGGCCCTCGCCTTGGCCAGCGGCAAACGCTGCTTGTCGGCTTCCGAGCGGGCATGCGCATCGGCGACCTTCTTGTATTCGGCGCGCACCGTATCGACAAAGCCATCCTTGCTCTCGTTGGACAGCAAGGATGAGACCACGCCGACCGCGCGGCTGGCGTCGGTGACATAGACCGTCTGCCCCTTGCTGTAGCGCGGGTGGATCTTCACCGCCGTGTGCACGCGGCTGGTCGTCGCGCCGCCGATCAGCAGCGGAATTTCGAAGCCTTCACGCTCCATCTCGGCGGCCATGTGCGCCATCTCGTCCAGCGACGGCGTAATCAGGCCGGACAGGCCGATGATATCGACATTTTGCTCGCGCGCCGTCTGCAGGATCCTGGCCGCCGGCACCATGACGCCGAGATCGATGATCTCGTAATTGTTGCAGGCGAGAACCACGCCGACGATGTTCTTGCCGATGTCATGGACATCGCCCTTGACCGTCGCCATCAGGATTTTTCCGGCCGTTTTGCGTTCGCCATTGTCGATGCCGTTGGCGGCGTTTGCCAGCTTCTCGGCTTCCATGTGCGGCAGCAGTCCAGCCACCGCCTGCTTCATCACCCGCGCCGACTTCACCACTTGCGGCAGAAACATCTTTCCCGCGCCGAACAGATCGCCGACGACGTTCATGCCGGCCATCAGCGGGCCTTCGATGACATGCAGCGGCCGCTCGGCGGCAAGCCGCGCTTCCTCGGTGTCGGCGTCGATGAATTCGGTGATGCCGTTGACCAGCGCATGGCTGATCCGCTGTTCAACAGTCCATTCGCGCCAGGCGAGATCGCGCTCCTGCGCTTCCTTGCCGGCCGTGCCCTTGAAGCGTTCGGCGATCTCCAGCATGCGTTCGGTGGCGGTGCCGCCGGCCTTCGGCGCGCGGTTGAGCACGACATCCTCGCAGGCCTCGCGCAGATCAGGCTCGATCGTATCGTAGACGGCGAGCTGGCCGGCATTGACGATGCCCATGTCCATGCCGCGCTGGATGGCATGGTAAAGGAATACGGCATGCATGGCCTCGCGCACCGGCTCGTTGCCACGGAACGAGAAAGACAGGTTCGACACGCCGCCGGAAATGTGGACATGCGGCAGCGTCGCGGTGATCTCGCCGGACGCCTCGATGAAGTCGACGCCGTAATTGTCGTGCTCCTCGATGCCCGTGGCGATGGCGAAGACATTGGGATCGAAGACGATGTCCTCTGGCGGGAAGCCGGCCTGCTCGGTCAGGAGCTTGTAGGCGCGGGTGCAGATCTCGACCTTGCGCGCCTTGGTGTCGGCCTGGCCGTCCTCGTCGAAGGCCATAACGACGACGGCGGCGCCATAGGCGCGGACCAGCCTGGCATGATGCAGGAAGGCTTCTTCGCCCTCCTTCATCGAGATGGAGTTGACCAGCGGCTTGCCCTGCACGCATTTCAAGCCGGCTTCGATGATCTCCCATTTCGAACTGTCGACCATGACAGGAACGCGGGCGATGTCCGGCTCGGCGGCGATCAGGTTGAGGTATTCGACCATGGCCTTCTTCGAATCGATCAGACCCTCGTCCATGTTGATGTCGATGATCTGCGCGCCGTTGGCGACCTGGTCGCGGGCGACGTCGAGCGCGGCGACATAGTCGCCCGCCGTGATCAGTTTCCGGAACTTGGCCGAGCCGGTGACATTGGTTCGCTCGCCGACATTGACGAAGGGGATCTCGTCGGTGAGCGTGAATGGCTCCAGCCCGGACAGGCGCATCCTGGGCTCAATGTCCGGAATGGCGCGCGGCGGATACTTCCGCACCGCCTCGGCGATGGCGCGGATGTGCTCCGGCGTCGAGCCGCAGCAGCCGCCGACGACATTGACCAGTCCCTCACGCGCGAAATCCTCGATCTGGGCGGCCATGAAGTCCGGGCTTTCGTCATACCGGCCGAATTCGTTGGGCAGGCCGGCATTCGGATAAGCGCAGACAAAGGTGTCGGCGACACCGGATATTTCGGCCAGATGCGCTCGCATGGCGTTGGCGCCGAGCGCGCAGTTGAGGCCGATGGTGAAGGGGTTGGCATGGCGCACCGAATGCCAGAAGGCGGTCGGCGTCTGGCCCGACAGCGTGCGGCCGGAGAGGTCCGTGATGGTGCCCGAAATCATCACGGGCAGGCGCACGCCCTTCTCGATGAAGATCTCTTCCGCCGCGAAGATCGCCGCCTTGGCGTTCAGCGTGTCGAAGATGGTCTCGATCAGGATGATGTCGGCGCCGCCATCGATCAACCCGCGCAGCTGCTCGCCATAGGCGAGGCGCAAATCGTCGAAGGTCACGGCGCGATAGCCGGGATTGTTGACGTCGGGCGACATCGAGGCGGTGCGGTTGGTCGGCCCGAGCGCTCCGGCGACAAACCTTCGCTTGCCGTCCTGCTGCTCGGCCCGAACAGCGGCGCGCCTGACCAGCCGCGCGCCATCGCGGTTCAGCGCATAGACGGCATGTTCCATGCCGTAGTCGGCCTGGGCGATCGAGGTCGAGGAGAAAGTATTGGTCTCCAGGATGTCGGCGCCTGCGATGGCGTACTGGTAATGGATCTCCTCGATCGCCCCGGGCTGGGTCAGGATCAAAAGGTCGTTGTTGCCCTGCTGATGGCAGGCGCAGCCGGCGAAAGCCTCGCCGCGGAATTGGTCCTCGTTAAACCCGAGGCCCTGGATCTGCGTGCCCATGGCGCCGTCGAGGATGAGAATGCGCTCGCGTGCCGCCGCTGTCAGCGCGGCAAGCACTTCCGAGCCGTCCGGTTTTGCCGCGACGGGGCCGAACAATGCGTCCAGCGAGGCAGAATTCTGCGACATTTTTTATCCCTTTGGCGACAGGCCTTTTCATGTCACATAAGGATATCTTTATGTCAATATACGATAGATGCGCGTGATTGTCACCCACCCAACGCGAAGGCGGGTCCGTGGCGCCGGTTTCCGACGGACCTACGCTATGTCGACGCTTGCCAGGAAGCGGGCGAGGACCGGATTGAAGCGATCCGGCGAATCCCAGAACGGCGCGTGGCCGGATTTGTCGAGCAGATGGGTCTTGCCTTCCCATAGATTGGAGAATTTCACAGCCGAGACGAAATCGGTGTTGACGAATGGCTCGTCGATGCCGTTCAGAACGGCGATCGGCGGCGTCTTGCCGGCCACGATCTCGCGCTGGTTCCGGCCGGTGCCGGCCGCGAACTTTTCGAACATCAGGCGCCGCGCCCGTCCATCGGTGCGCGCCACCGTGTCGATGAGAAACGGCTCGAACGGCTCGCCGCAAGTGCTGCGCGCATAGGCCTCCACGTCGGCGCCGGTGAAGGTCTCCTGCCCGGCGAGATGCATATGCGGGCTCGGCTTGAATCCGCTGCCGACCTCCTCGGGCGAGACAGGCGGCGTGCCGGTGATCATCAAGCCAAGCAGGCCGGGAAAGCGGTCGATCATCTCAAGCCCGATATGGCCGCCGAGCGACCAGCCGAAGACGATGGCCTTGTCGATGCCGAGCAGCCCGAGCACTTCGGTCATGGCATCGGCATAGCCTTCCATGCTGTAGGAACGCTCTGGATCGATCGCATCGCCGGACGCTCCATGGCCGGGCAGGTCGGGAGCGATGAGGTGATATCGCTCGCCCAACGGGCCGTCCAACTGGTTGCGGAAAACGGCACTGGAAGATGAATTGCCGTGGATCAGCATGACAGCGGTTCCCTGGCCGCTGGTCTCACGCACCGCGATCTTGCCATGGCTGGTTTCAAGGGTCTTCTGCGAGATCGTCATTGTCCGCTCCGTCGGGACTTGCCCTGTTTTAATGCAGTTGCGCAGCAAAGCGCCACGGCTTCCATACCTTTGCGGGAACCTTGTTCCCGGCCAGGTTGCGTTGAAAAATCCTTTTCAAATAAGAACAATTATGCGTAGATTGTCAATTATCCAACTCCCGATGAACGGGAGGAAAACAGGGAACAGCACGATGAAGCCCAAATCCGCCGCAAGTCGAATCCGCCATATGCTGATGAGCACGACGTTGATCGGCATGTTTGCCGCATCAGCCGCCCCCGCCTTTGCCGACGTCGTCAAGATCGGCCTGCTTGCGCCGCTCACCGGCCCTGCCGCGGCGGACGGCCAGGAATTCCAGCGCGGCGTGCAGATGGCCATCGACGAAGCGAACGCAGCCGGCGGCGTTGCCGGAGATACGTTCGAACTGGTGGTCGGCGACGTCAAGGATCAGTCCGCCGGCAACGTCACCAGCGCCGTCGAACGCCTGCTTGGCGATCCGGGCGTGCACTTCATGCTGACCGGCTATGCCAGCCTGACCAATTTCGAGATCGACAACATGGCCGAGGCGGAAATGCCCTACATGCTGGCGGCCACCTCGCAGCAGACCAGGGACATCATCGCGCCGAGCCCCGACAAATACATGTGCTGCTGGTCGCTGACGCCTTCCTTCGACGCCTACAACACCGACGTCACCCTGTTCGTCGAGAAGCTCGCGGCCGACGGCAAGATCACCCTGCCGACCAAGAAGGTCGCCATCATCTCGTCCGACAACGCCTATTCGAAGACCATCTCCGAAGGCATGAAGAAGACCTTCAAGGAGAAGGGCTGGACCATCACCGTCGACGAGATCGTACCCTTCGGCGAAGTGACCGACTGGCGTTCGATCCTCGCCAAGGTGCGCGAGAACGTTCCCGATGTCGTCATCAACACCGACTATCTGCCGGGCAATTCGGCGTCGTTCCTCAACCAGTTCCTCGAGCAGCCGACCAAGAGCCTCGTCTTCCTGCAATACGCGCCGAGCGTTCCGGAATTCGTCGAGCTGACCGGCAAGAAATCGGATGGCGTCATCTACAACCTGCTCGGCGGCGCGCTGACGACGCCGAAGAACCCGCGCGCCGATGAGGTGGCAGCCAAGTTCAAGGCAAAATACGGCGTCGAGAGCGGCACCTACGGCGTCGGCCTCTACGAAATGACCAATGTCTATTTCGACGCGGTCAAGAAGGTCGGCGGCGCATCCGACCATGCGGCGATCATGAAGGCGCTGTCGGAGACCGACAAGCAGGTCGCGGAAGGGCGGCTGAAATTCGATCCCGCCACCCACCTTGCCACGCAGGGCGACGACTATATTCCGATCACCTTCTTCCAGATCTGGGATGGCCAGCGCACGCTGATCTCGCCTGAGAAATATGCCACCGGCGCCTTCAAGCTCCAGCCCTGGATGAAGTAGGGAATGGCCCTGCTTGAACTGGACGACGTGTCGAAGGCCTTCGGTTCGCTGAAGGCCGTCGATGGCGTGTCGTTCAAGGTCGAGGCCGGCGAGATCTTCGGTATCGCCGGCCCGAACGGCAGCGGCAAGAGCACGCTGTTCAACATCATCACCGGCATCCCGTTCGGGCCCGACCGGGGCCAGATCCGCTTTGACGGCATTGCCATAAACGGCAAATCGGGACACGCCATCGCGCGCCTCGGCCTTGCCCGGACCTTTCAGCGCGAGACCAGCTTCGACGGGCTGACCGTGTTCGAGAACGCGCTGATCGGCGCCAGCTACGGCAAGCAGGAAAAGACAGCGGCCACGGCCCGCAATGCCGCCGCCGAGGCGCTGGAGTTCGTCGGCCTGGGATCCCAGTCGTTCGGCCGGCTTGCCGGCGAATTGTCCGTGTTCGAGCGCAAATGCCTGATGCTTGCCACGGCGATCGCCATGCAGCCACGCATGCTCTTGCTCGACGAGCCGGCATCGAGCCTGACCAAACCCGAGATCGAGACGTCGATCGGCCTGATCCGCCGCACCGCCGAACGCGGCATCACCATCCTGTTGATCGAGCACGTGCTGACTTTCCTGATGAGCCTTTCGCAGCATCTGCTGGTGCTCAACAATGGCCGCGTCCTCGCCGCCGGCGATCCGGCAGGCGTGATCGCCGATCCGCACGTCATCGAGGCCTATCTCGGCACGAGGAGGTCGGCGGCGTGAATCCCATTCTCAGCGTCGAAGGCGTCACCGCCGGCTATGGCCGCGTCACCGTGCTGCACGATATCTCGCTGGAGGCCGGCCGTTTCGGCAATGTCGGCCTGTTCGGCCCCAACGGCCATGGCAAGACGACGCTGCTGCGTGCGATCTCCGGGCTTCTGCAGCCGAAGAGCGGCCGCATCCTGTTCGACGGGCAAGACATTGTCGGCCACAGCGCACGCGCCATCGTCGGCGCCGGCCTGATCCATGTGCCGCAAGGCAACCGGCTGTTTCCCGATCTCTCGATCGCCGACTGCATGGCGCTCGGCGCCTATTCGCCGCGGGCCCGGCCGCATGAGGCGGAAAACCGCGAAAAGGTGGTCAAGCTGTTCCCGAAACTGGCGGAACGCTGGCGCCAGCGCGTGCGCACGCTGTCGGGCGGCGAGCGCCAGATGGTGTCGATCGGCACGGCGCTGATGAGCCATCCGCGCCTGCTGATCCTCGACGAGCCGACGCTGGGGCTGGCGCCCAAGATCAAGGACGAGCTCTGCGCCTCCGTCATGGACATTTCGCACGGCGGCGTACCGCTCATCGTCGTCGAGCAGGACATCGAATTCCTGCTGGAACTGACGCAGCAACTCTACCTCGTCAACCATGGCGCCGTTGCGACCGAGATCAAGCCGGGCGAAAGCCTCGACCACGGCGAGATCATGTCGATGTATTTTGGCCATTAGGAAAATCCGAAGATGAGCGCATTGGCGGAAATCCTGTTCGGCGGCCTGTTCCAGGGCTCGCTCTACGCCATGATGGCGGTCGGGCTGGCTCTGGTCTGGACGACGATCGGCGTGTTCAATTTCAGCCATGGCGTGTTCATGATGCTGGGCGCCTACATCGCCTGGCAGCTGGTCGAACTCGGCCTGCCGGCGGCGGTCGCCTTTCCCATCGCCGTCGTCGTCATGGCCGGCGTCGGCTGGATCCTGCAGGCGAGTGTCGTGCGGCCGCTGATCGGCCGACCCAACATCGTGCTGGTCGTCGTCATCACCACGCTGGCAGCCGGGTCGCTGATCGAGAACGGCGCGCTGACCATCTGGGGACCGCGCTCGAAGCAGATCCCGGCGCTGATCACCGGCAACACCACCATCGGCGGCGTCGGCGTCTCCCTGCACCAGATCGCCATCATCGTCATCACGCCGCTGATCCTGGCCGCACTTTGGATGTTCCTCAACCGCACGCGGCTCGGGCTGGCGCTGCGCGCCGTGGCGCAGAATGAAGATGCCAGCCATCTGGTCGGGCTGAACGTCACCGCGCTCTATGGGCTGGCCTTCGCCATTGCCGCGTCGCTTGCAGGCCTCGCCGGCATCTTCATGGGCGGCTATCGTTTCATGTCGCCGGTGATGGGCAGCGACCCGCTGCTCAAGGCGCTGATCGTCGTGGTCTTCGGCGGCATATCGAGCATCTCGGGACCGATCTTCGCCGCCTATCTGATCGGCTTCTTCGAGGCCGCCTGCAGCTATTATTTCGGCCTGTACTGGACGCCGGCGCTGCTGTTCGGCGTGCTGATCCTGACCCTGATGGTGCGCCCCGAGGGCATCTTTGCCAGCCGCTCCCGAGGCCTAGCATGACCGACACGACATCGCCGATCACCCTTAGCCACACAGAGGCGGCAACCCCGATCGCTCCCGGCCGCACGCCGTGGAAGCAGGAGGCCATCGGCTTCGTGCTCGGCTTCGCCTTTCTGGCACTGCTGCCGCTGATCTTCGGCGACACCTATGCCCGCCACATCCTGATCATGGCCTTCATCTATGCGATCGTCGCCTCGAACTGGGACCTCAGCCTCGGCTATGGCGGCGTCTTCAATTTCGGCCATCTGGCGCTGTTCGGCATCGGCGTCTATGCCTACAGCCTGCTCACCAAGCTGGCCGAATTCGACCCGTGGATCGCGCTGTTTGCCAGCGGTGTCATCGCCACCCTGGCGGCGATCCTGGTGACCATCCCGATCCTGCGGCTGAAGGGCATCTACATCATCCTGGTCACTTTCGGCTTCGCGCAGCTGGTGATGCAGGTGATCATCAGCCAGTCCGCCATCACCGGCGGCACGCAAGGGTTGGTGCGCATTCCCGGGCTATACGTGTTCGACCACAACATGGTCCGTGACGGCAAATCAGCCTATTTCTACATCGCGCTGGCGCTGCTGGTGGCGAGTACCCTGTTCCTGCGCGTGTTCGTGCGCTCACGCACCGGGGCCAGCATCGTCGCCTTGCGCGACAATGAGGAATACGCCATCAGCCGCGGCGTCTCGATCGTGCGCCAGCGCATGCTGACGCTTGCCGCGAGCGCCTTCTTCACCGGCATCGCCGGCGCCTTCTACGCCGCCTACCAGCGCAATGCCTCGATCGACGTCTTCGGCATGAGCCTTGCGACCATCATCCTGTCGATGGTGCTGCTTGGCGGCACCAGCACTATTTACGGCGCCATCATCGCCTCTTTCGTGCTGACGATCTTCGCCGAATGGATGGCCGATTTCGGCGCGTGGCGGCCGATGATCACGGCGGTGCTGATCATCGGCGTGATGCTGGCCTACCCGAGCGGCCTGGTCGGCATGATCAAGGCTTCATGGGGCGCCGTCGCCGGACGCCTGAAGCGCCCGGCCTGACCGTTTCGGACTGGCGGCTCCGCCTCAGCGGATGCCGCACCAGTCGATGACCGAAGCGGCGATCACCTTGGCGGTCTCGACCACCGATTCGACTTCGACATACTCGTCGGAACCGTGAAATCCGTCGCCTGACGGGCCGAAGATGACACCGTCGACGCCGGCGCCGGCATAGTGCGCGGCATCGCACACGGCGACGAAGCCACGCGCCTGCGGCGCCTTGCCGACCATGGCCTTGCGCTTCATCAGCGATCTCACCAGCGGATGGTCGACCGGCGTGTTCATCGGCGGAAAATGCAGCCCGCCGAGCTCCCATTGGATCGCAGGCGGGTTGTCGCGCAGCCACGCATCGGTCTGCGCGAAATGGTGGACGAACGCCTCGAAATCGCGGCGGTAGTCGGCCGAATTCTCGTCGGGCAGGAATTTCATGTCGAGATCGAGCACCGCGACATCGGGAATGATGGCCGGGTTGGTCATCACGGTCGGCAGGCCGTGCTCGCCAAGGCCGGTGCCGCCATGCATGACGCCGATGTTGATGGTGTTCATGCCGAGCGGCAGCAGCGGATGCGATTTTGCTCGCGTCCGGTCCAGCTCATACTGGCGCACGGCGGCAATGAAGCGGGCGGCGATCTCGATCGCATTGACGCCCGGCTCCAGCCGGTCCTTGTCGTGGCGCTGCGGATAGATCTCGTTGTAGCGCAGCGCCGAATGGGCGTTGCGGCCACGGATCGTCACCCGCGCCCATTCCAGCCCGCCTTCGACCGGCAGGACATCGCCCCAGGTCGGTTCGGCGACCAGCACCGCCTTGGCGAGCTTGCCCTTCTTCACCGCGTCCATGGCGCCGAAGCCGCCGGCTTCCTCATCGACGACCGAGTGGATGGCGAGCCGGCCCTGCAGCGTGATGCCCGCCTTGCGGATCGCGCGCGCGGCGGCGATGCAAGCGGCGACGCCGCCCTTCATGTCGACGGCACCGCGGCCATAGAGCCGGCCATTGGTGATTTCGCCGCCGAACGGATCGACCGACCAGTCCTTCATCGCGCCGACCGGCACGACGTCGATATGGCCGCACAGGATCAGGCTGCGGCTCTCGTCTCCCGCCCATTCGCCGACCAGATTGGGCCGCCCGGGCAAGGCATCCCATTGCTCTGTCCTGAACCCGTCCTGCTTGAGGATCGGTTCGAGCAGCGCCTGGACATCCGCCTCGCGGTTGATCGCCGGATTGGGCTCGAATTTGGGGTTGACCGAAGGGATGCGGACCATGTCGCGGGTCAGGCCGATCAACCAGTCGCGATCGGTCTCGATCTCAGCCTGCACGGCGTCGATGAAGGTCTGGTTGTCGGGCATTGTCGCTTCCTTTTCTGCGTCGCGGCGCTTTGCATCGCTGCACTGCGCGCAACGACACTACTTCCTTGTGGTTTTGGATTTGGCGGCGTCGTCGGCCGATGACGATAGGACGGTATCGAGCGTGACCGCATTGGCGCTGCGGATCTTCTCGATGTCCTCGATGCGCTTGCGCACCCCGGCGCCATGGCCCTCCAGCGCGTGGGCAAAGACGGTTTCCATCTGGGCAACGGCCGTCGCCAGCGTGTCGAACGGCGAGTTGGCGTCGATCGCCGCGACCATGGTCAGGTCCGCTATGTCAGATATCGGCGACAGCCAGACGTCGGTGAACAGCAGGATGGAGACGCCGCGCTCCTTGGCCTGCTGGGCAAAGCTCACCACGTCCGACTGGTAGCGCCGGTAATCGAACACGACGAGGAGGTCGCGCTTGCCAAGGTCGATCAACAGGTCGAAATCGGCGGGACTCAACGAACCGATGTCGCGCACGCCGGAGCGGAACTGCAGGAGATAGCCGGCCAGCATGGAGGCGATATGCCGGCTGAACCGGCCGCCCAGCAGCACGACCTGGCCCTTGCTCTCGAGCAGCATGTTGACAGCGCGCGTGTAGGCCTGCACCGGCACAGCCGTGCGCGTACGCTCCAGGCTGTCGGAAACCGAATGGAAATAGGCAAGTGCGGTGCCTTCGCTGGAGCCGCCCGGACGCTTGGCTTCCATCATCAAAAGCGGCGAATGCAGCCTGGATTCGACTTCGGTGAGCAGGCGTGCCTGGAAATCGGCAAAGCCGACATAGCCAAGCTTGGTCATCAGCCGCGTCACGCTCGGGTCGCTGACGCCGGCGCGCCGTGCCAGCCGGGTTGCGGTGCCCAGCCCCGACATCGGGTAATCGGCGAGCAGGACCTGGACGATCTTCTCTTCCGCGGAGGTGAACGCCACGGTCGTGTTGGCCAGTTCTTCGCGGATCGACATGGTCATCGCCTATCGCTGACGGAAGATGATTATCTTACAATTTTGTGAAATGGTGTCAAATCTGGAAAAAGTTTTACAGGATTGAATCTAGCCGCGTAGATCGCCCGCATCCGCCAGAATCCAATCCTTGCTCACTGCCATATGCACTTTCGATCTCGCTTGAGTATCTTGGCGGCGAGCCTGGTTCTCACGGACCCCGTTCCGGGGCCGGTTGTTACGGACGTGAAGTGAGGGTCATAACCTCAATCCAAAACCCCATCAAAGCGTCATTGGTGAACTGGTGCCCGCCGAACACGGATCGTGACAAAGCTGAACTGGCATTCGAACTTTTTCGCCAGTTGATGCATCTTAAGCCCATGGGCTACGAAACTCATATCGTGCCGAGTGATGCCGAACTGGCCCTTGCCGCTCGGGGCGGCGATTGTGGTTGCCTCGGCCTGCTGCTGGAACGTCATCGCGCACGGCTCTATGCGATAGCGCTGAACATGCTCGGCTATGGGTCGGACGCCGAAGATGCTGTGCATGAGACTTTCCTGATCGCGCTGAGGCGCATCGGCGAACTCAAGGATCCGCAAGCCGTCGGTGGCTGGCTTCGCACTGTGTTGCACCGCTGTTGCCTGCAACAATTGCGTCGAAGACGACGCGAGATCTTGACCGCCGACATTCCAGACCGCCCAGACGAACGCGCAAGCATTGAGGAGCGGCTGGAGAAAGTCGCGCTTCGCGAATGGGTTTGGGACGCCCTACGCAAGCTTCCCGAGCCGCTGCAGGCTACCGCCATGTTGCGCTATTTCGGAAGCTATCAGTCTTACGAGGAACTGGCCGCCATTCTGGGTGTCCCGATTGGGACGGTTCGCAGTCGTTTGTCGCAAGCCAAACGCAAGCTTGCCGAGATGCTGCTGGAAACGGCGGGCCTTGCCGACACAGAGGCTCGCTCGCAGTCTCGCGAGCGCCAGCGATTCTACTCCGAAATTTTCAATGGGCTCAACCAGCATGGCGAGCGTGACCGCTTCCTTGGGCACTTTGCAGAGGACCTGCATCTTGTCCGCGGGACGAGCAAACCAGTGCTGGGTCGCTCATTCCTTGCCTGGGAAGTCGACGCCGACACGGAAGCCGGCGTCCGCCTGGAACCGCAGCGCATTCTCAGCGCCAGCCAGGTCACTGTGATCGAGGGACTATTCGTCAATCCGCCGGAAGACCCTTTCCACTGCCCGCCGGGTGTCGTCCTGGTGATCTTTCAGCGAGACGGCAAGGCCCGACGCTTGCATCTTCATCTTTCGCCGCGTCCGCCTAGAATCGAGGACGACTGATCGAACTTTTTCTCCCGTCCGTGACTCCTTACAGCACGCGGGCATCATCTGGCCCGGACGCAAATGGTTCCAAAGAGGAGAGAGATCATGTTCGCCTTCGCAGTTTCCCATGTTGCTTCCATCGCACACCACGGCGAGCTCGGGCCCAGCCGCTCGCGCCGCCTCCTTCACACGGCGTTCGCATCGACTGTCGTCTGCGCCACATTGTTGTCATCAGGCTTAGGCTGGGCCGGTCAAGCTGAGGTCGACGCCACCTATAAGGACGTCGAGCGGACGCTCGGCTCGGTGCCGACCTTTCTCCATCAGGTTTCAAAAGCAGCGCTGCCGGGCGCCTGGGCAGAGGTGAAGGCTCTGCAGTTCTCCAGCGAAACCGCCCTGCCGCCGAAGGTCAAGGCTCTGATCTCGCTCGCCGTCTCCGCACAAATTCCCTGCCAGTATTGCATCTGGGAAGACACCGAGAGCGCAAAACAGGCGGGCGCAACGGAGGACGAGATCGAAGAGGCCGTCGCTATCGCCGCTCTGTCACGGCACTGGAGCACAATCTTCAACGGCATGCAGGTCGACTTTGAGACCTTCAAGAAGGATCTCGGCGGCGACGCTCAGGCTGCCGCGCCTGCCAAGTAGCGCGAGCCTTGTCGGCACATTGTCGGAATTGGGGCCAGGCCGCGGCAACCGTCGTCGGCATCCGCGGACCGGAATAGGGAGTGGAATTCTCATTTTATAGGGAGGTAAAGATGCCAGTAGTCTTCGGAGAAACCGTCAGCACAGTCAAAGATATCGTGTCCGTGCTAAAGAAACACGGTGACGCGGTGCGTGGCACCTATCGTGCCCGCTACCGCTTCGACCCGCAATCAGGCGATCCTTACACAACACCGCTACTGGAGCGACCGGCGAGCCTCAAGGACAATTCGCCGACCGCCGTCTTTCCCTGGGAGCAGATCTTTGCCGCGGCGGCTGTGTGCGCCGGCTCGGATTATCCGATGCTGGCAGCGCATGCGGGGGTCGATCTTCGTTCGGTCGATTTCATCGCGGAAGGCGTGTTCGACCCGCGTGGCGAGTTCGACGGACTTGATGGGCTCACGGCGCCCGTGGACGCCCGGCATTGCTACGTGTCCCTGCACCTCAGCGCGACCGTGTGTTCTTCGGCGCCCCGCGCCGATCTGGAGAAAATTCATGAGCGCGCGATCTCGCACAACATGGTGCTTGGCGCCCTTAGAGGAATTCCCATGACCAGCGAGTTGGTGATTCACCAGGCGTGATCCGTGTCGCAGAACTCGCCCGCTGGGCGGCCTGTGGCTTAGTCCCGCCGGTTGCGGCCGGCGGGGCCAAATATGCCTCGTGCACGTTTGCGCCGCCACCACGATCCTGGCAAGTTCGCGGGGCGATCTGCTCGAAAGGCAACGGATGGCGGCCGACAGCAACGAGCCGACTGCCCGCTGCAGTAGCGCGCTGCTCGCCAAGTGTCATAGCGCGGAAGGGTTCGGCATTGCGAATCCCGTGACCGCCCCGGCCATCGATATGGCGCAACACATTTCGACACTGGATCGAACGGTGCTTTCGCCCTCTATTTGAAACTGGCGATGGGCAGGAATTTCACCGCGGAGCCGGTGAAGCGGCGGTGATCGGACGTCCGTCCCCGCGGTTGGAATCCATCGAGATAGACATGCTCCGGCGCCGTGCGGATGAAATTGGCGGCAATCATGGGCGTCCCTGTTGATGCGGCCCCACCGGCAACAGCGCGATCTGCCTCGGAATCGGGGCGCCGCTGGACACGGTCGGCCTTGGGGTTCGCCCTGACGCGATCTTCTGGCTTTGACGCAGGCGCCGCGATCCGCTCGCCGGCCAGCCCGTCGTCGGGGTGATGCATGGCCAGCAAGACACCGATGGCATCGCCAGATTTGGCTGCTTCCAACTGGCGCGTCGGGCTTGACTGGCTTTCCGGCCGCCATGTCGGCAATGGGACGTTGAGCGCCATCATCTCCGGCGCGACGCTCGTGGCAGCGGCATCGGCATTCGCAGCGTCCGGCTTGGCAACGGCCAGCTCGGCCTGCGCCGTGGACGCGCCGGCGATTGCCAACGGTGCGGCTTCCGGGGTGGGAACGGGTGCCGTGAACTCGGCTCGCGGTGCGAAGGCCGGCAGCGGCACTGAGCCCGGTGCCATCGCCATGACGATCGCTTCAGGCGTCTTCCCCTTCTGCCCGGCAAGCGGTTCTTCGCCTGGATCGCTGGCAGCAATCTGGATGTCCGCCCGCTGGGCATCCTGCGGCGGCACGATAGCGATACCCTGTCCAGCCGGTCTGGGTTCGACGGACCTCGCCGGTTTGCGTGGCGCCGGCACCGCTTCCGCGACATCGTCGGACTCGTCTGCGCCGCCCCCGCCCAAGAGCGTCGCCAGCAGGCCACGCGGCCTGCGTTGGCCGCCGTCGACGCTTGCCAGCTCGATGTTGGGCGTGCCGGCGCCCTTGCGCGATTTGTAGGCGGCAAACGCCTGCTCATAGCCGGGCAGCGGTTTGCCGTCGCTCGGCACATGCAGTGTGTTGCCGTTCGGAAATACCCTGGCGAGTTCCTGGCGGCTGATGCCAGGCCAATGCCGCACATTGCCGACATCCATGTGTATGAAAGGCGAACCGGAGGTGGGGTAATAACCCACGCCGCCGCCCTGCATTTTGAGGCCGATGTCGCGCAGCTTCTTCAGCGGCACATCCGGCAGGAAGAAATCCATCGCGCGGCCAACCATGTGTTGGCTCTCCCGGGCCACGCCCTTCGAGCGGCTGCGCAGCATGGCGTTCGTCGCCGGCGAACGATAGGCGCTGACCACATGGATATAGGCTGTCGAGCCGCTGGCGCGATAGGCCTGCCAGACAAGATCGAGCAGGCGCGGATCCATCTTCGTCGGTTCGTTGCGACGCCAGTCGCGCAGCATGAGATTGATCTTCTTCAATCCCGCCGGATCATAGCGCCCATTGCGCTTGAAGACGATTTCAGCCTTCTCTCCCGTATGGAGATGTTGAATCCTCAAAGCACGCGTCTCCGCGAACGCGCCGGTAGCGCACAGGCAAAGGAACGCTGCGATGATGGCAGGCAGGGTCCAAAGACGGGAAGCACCGGGGGCGTTTTGCACGTTTTCGCTCACGTTCATGCCTTGCACGTTCTTTTGTTTCGGGCGATTTAGATTTCCGCCCAGATCAGGAGCCTTTCGGCCCTCTTCCTGACAAGCATGGATCTGACCGGCGAAGACGGGCATCCATGCCACAATACGTCATGTCGATGAATAGCATCTTGGTTAATGAATCGTGTCTTGCCGGAATGCGCTTCGGCTGGATTTGCCTGTGGCAGCCATTTTCTGAAGCAATGAACCGCTGATCGGGTCTGCCGGCACGAGGGCCGCGCCATCCCATGTACCCGCCTCGCCCTCGCAAATGCAGAGGACGATCGTGCGGCAACAGGGATGTTGGAAACTGGTGCTGCGAGAGAGGATTGAACTCTCGACCTCTCCCTTACCAAGGGAGTGCTCTACCACTGAGCTACCGCAGCCGCTGATGGCGGGGCTTCTGCCATATCGAACCGGCAAGCGCAAGGCCAAGTGCAACGCTTCTGTGAAAGGCTTTGCCGGATGGCTTTTAATGACATGGCAGTGCCACAATGTTGGCTATCCCTGAACAGCAAGCTGGTGGGTCGCCGGCGGGATGGGGCGATGGACGACAAGACAATTCCAGTGAAAAAGGATGGTCCACCGAAAAGCAGCGCAACAATCCGCAAGGATCGGCTCGCCGAGCAATTGCGCGCCAATCTGCAGAAGCGCAAGGCGCAGTCGCGCTCGCGGCGGACCGGCGAGGCCGACCTGCGCCCGGACGGGCTCGCTGCATCGAAGAAAATACAAAAAGATTAACTCAAATAGGTCACTCTTGGCCTGGGGTGGGCGAAATCCTATTTCTTGAACCAGATTGGCCAATGGTCTAGACGGGCCGCTACTCAAACGATTGAACCGGCCCTTTTTTGGCCGAGAGGGACGTTCTTCCATGGATCGCATCAGAATTGTCGGGGGCAACAAGCTCTCCGGAAGCATTCCGATCTCGGGCGCGAAAAACGCGGCGCTGCCTTTGATGATCGCCTCGCTTTTGACCGACGACACACTGACGCTGGAAAACGTGCCGCATCTGGCCGATGTTGAGCAGCTGATCCGCATCCTGGGCAATCACGGCGTCGATTATTCGGTCAATGGCCGCCGCGAGAAGCAGAATGAGGGCTATTCGCGCACCATCAACTTCTCCGCCCGCAACATCGTCGACACCACAGCGCCCTACGAGCTGGTGTCGAAGATGCGCGCCTCGTTCTGGGTGATCGGCCCGCTGCTGGCCCGCATGGGCGAAGCAAAAGTGTCGCTGCCGGGCGGTTGCGCCATCGGCACGCGGCCGGTCGATCTGTTCCTCGAGGGCCTCCAGGCGCTGGGCGCTGATATCGACGTCGACACCGGCTATGTCATCGCCAAGACCCGGAATGGCCGCCTTGTCGGCAACCGCTATATCTTCCCGAAGGTCTCGGTCGGCGCCACCCATGTGCTGATGATGGCCGCGGCACTCGCCAAGGGCGAGACGGTGCTGGAAAATGCCGCCTGCGAGCCCGAGATCGTCAATCTGGCCGAGTGCCTCAACGCCATGGGCGCGAAGATTTCCGGCGCCGGCACGCCAACCATTGCCATCGACGGCGTCGAATCGCTCTCCGGTGCGCGCGTGCGCGTCATTCCCGACCGCATCGAGACCGGCACCTATGCGATGGCCGTCGCCATGACCGGCGGCGACGTCGTGCTCGAAGGCGCGCGTGCGGACCTGCTGCAGACCGCACTGGACGTGATCGCCCAGACGGGTGCGGAGATCACGCCGACCAATTCCGGCATCCGGGTGAGGCGCAACGGCGCCGGCATTTCGCCGGTCGACGTGACGACAGCACCCTTCCCGGCCTTCCCGACCGATTTGCAGGCGCAGTTCATGGGCCTGATGACCATGGCCAAGGGTAAGTCGCGCATCACCGAGACGATCTTCGAGAACCGCTTCATGCATGTGCAGGAACTGGCGCGGCTCGGCGCTCACATCACGCTTTCGGGCCAGACGGCGATCGTCGACGGCGTGCCGAAGCTGAAGGGCGCGCCGGTCATGGCGACCGATCTTCGCGCCTCTGTCTCGCTGGTCATCGCCGGCCTGGCGGCGGAAGGCGAGACCACGGTCAACCGCGTCTACCACCTCGATCGCGGCTTCGAGCGGCTGGAAGAAAAGCTGTCCAACTGCGGTGCGGTGATCGAACGGATTTCGGCGTAGCCCGCGACCTCGGCTCCTCTCTAGCAACGCAGGAGATTGGCGAAATCCTTCGCGGCAGCGTCCTTCTCCCCGTCACTATCCGGGGAGAAGTGCCAGGCAGGGCGATGAGGGGCAGCGCAGAGCTGCAGCTGCTGGTGCGGTTGCACCGATCGCCAAGACCGCCTAACAGAAGGCTGAACAATCAACCTTCAGGTGCGAAATCCGTATGACCGCCCTTAAGCTTATCGCGCTCGACGACCAGGATCTGAGCATCGTTTCGGCTCATGTCCAGGATGCCGTGCTGAAAGTCAGCGACCTCGAATTCCTCCCCGCGGCCAAGCGTTTCCTGCTGACCATGAACCGTTTCGTCTGGGAGGCAAAATCCGGCCTGTTTCGCCAGCATAATGAGCGACGGCAGGCCGTGCTGCATTTCGACCGCGTGCTCGGGGCCAAGACCAGCGGTATTGACCGCGACAAGCCTGCCGAAGTCCTGTCGCTGCTGGCGATCAGCTTCATCGAGATCAGCAAGCCGGCCGGCATCGTCGAGCTGATCTTCTCGGGCGGCGGTGCGATCATGCTCGACGTCGAGTGCATCGAGGCCCGTCTTGCCGACATCGGCGGGGCGTGGGAAGCCACCTCGCGCCCCATCCACAAGGCCTGAGCGTCCGATGGCCATCACGCTTCGTCAGTCCGATACCGATTTCGAGCAACGTTTCGCCGCCTTCCTCACGACCAAGCGGGAGGTCTCCGCCGATGTCGATGCCGCGGTGCGCGACATCATCGCGCGCGTGCGCGCGGAGGGCGACGCGGCACTGATCGACTATACGCGGAAATTCGATCGCGCCGATTTGACCGGCCTCGGCATTGCCGTGTCTAAGGAAGACATCGCAACCGCCTACGAAACGGCCGACCCAAAGACGATCGAGGCGCTGGAGTTCGCGCGCGACCGCATCCGCTCGCATCATGAACGGCAGCGGCCGAAGGACGATCGCTATACGGATGCCGCCGGCGTCGAGCTCGGCTGGCGTTGGACGGCGATCGAGGCCGTCGGGCTCTATGTGCCGGGCGGTACGGCGAGCTATCCGAGCTCGGTGCTGATGAACGCCGTGCCGGCCAGAGTGGCCGGCGTCGAGCGCATCGTCATGGTCGTGCCGGCGCCGGGCGGCATCATCAATCCGCTGGTGCTGGTGGCAGCGGACATATCAGGCGTGTCCGAAATCTACCGCGTCGGCGGCGCGCAGGCGATCGCCGCCCTCGCCTATGGCACCGAGACAATCCGGCCGGTCGCCAAGATCGTCGGCCCGGGCAATGCCTTTGTCGCGGCAGCCAAGCGCCAGGTTTTCGGCACCGTCGGCATCGACATGATCGCCGGGCCGTCGGAAGTGCTTGTCGTGGCCGACGGCAGCAACGATCCGAACTGGATCGCTGCCGACCTGCTGGCCCAGGCAGAACACGACGCTTCGGCGCAGTCGATCCTGGTCACCGACGATCCGGCTTTCGGCATCGCGGTCGAACAGGCGGTCGAGCGCCAGTTGCAGAGCCTGCCACGCGCTGAAACGGCAGCGGCGAGCTGGCGCGATTTTGGTGCCGTGATCCAGGTGTCGACCATCGACGCCGCGCTGCCGCTGGTCGATCGCATCGCCGCCGAACATGTCGAACTGGCCATCGACGACGCCGAGGGCTTCCTGTCGCGGATGCGCAATGCCGGTGCGGTCTTTCTCGGCCGCCACACGCCGGAAGCCATCGGCGACTATGTCGGCGGCTCCAACCATGTGCTGCCG
>NZ_RZQP01000099.1:0-21606 GCF_003998165.1 Mesorhizobium sp. M7A.F.Ca.US.007.01.2.1
GGCCGGACCAGTCGTAGGCTGAGGTAGGCGAGGTTTCAGCAATATCCGCCGCGCATGCCATGCCGGCCGGCGCGAGAATGATGGCTGTAGCGAGAAGAAGAATTTTCATTGTTGTGTGCTGCCCCATGTTGCTTCCCCGCCGCACAAATGAGCTGCGGAGATCCAGCTGTTGTCGAGAAATCCGGTGTTGCATTGTCCGCCGGCCGCGTCTTGGGCTGGGCCGCACCCGAATTGTCGGGGAAAGCACCACGGCGCTTTCCCGGTCGGTGTGGCTTTTCAGCCTCAGTCGATCGGCGCGCCGTGCATTCGGTGGCTGTCGGAAACTATCTGGCGCTGCCCGGCGTCGAGCCGAAGCGGCGGCGGAAGCAGCGGTTGAAATAGGACACGTCGGAGAAGCCGCTGAGCAGCGCGATCTCGCTGATCCGCATGCGGTCGTTGCGCCTGTCGGACAGCATCCGATGCGCCCTTTGCAAGCGCAGTTCGAGAATGCGCTCGGCAAAGCTCACCCCGGTTTCCTGCAGCAGGTCATGGACATAGCGAACGGAGAGCCGCAATTGCCCGGCAACGCCCTGCGCCGAGATGGCGGGATCGGCGAAATTGTCCCGCATCTTCTGCAGTATGGCCTGCAGCCTTGCCGCGCGCAGACCGCGCAGGCCCGCCAGTTCGGCCGCTTCGCCCTTGGCGCCGGTCGCCAGGCCGATCAGGTCGACGATGGTTTCGGTGGCGTGGCCGATGAGGTCGGGCGAGACCAGGGCCGGGCCTGCTTCCAGGAAGCTGCAATAGCGCTTGAGCATGCCGAGCGCCTCATTGTCGGCGCCGACGGTCAACGCCAGCCGATCCTCTATATGAGCGAAGGCATTTTCCAGCACGGCACGGGGAAGCACCACATTGGCCCAGACATTGCTGTCGCCGCCGGTCATCTGCAACGCTTCCGAAGCCGAGACCAGGGCGGCCTCGCCTTTGCCGACGTGATAATCGCGGCCGATCTGCGTGCCGCTGAGCACCGTATCGCCATTGTTGACCAGCAGCAGATAGCCGTCGCGACCGTCGGCGGCGATATTGCCCGCCTTGCGGCTGGCATGACGTATCGTCCCGGCCATCTGCCCAAGCACAAGCGACCCGACAGCGGTGGCTTCGATCGCGGCTTCGAACGACAGTCTTTCCGAAATCGTGTATTCGACCGACCATATCTCGGCGACATGGATGTCCTGCCAGAGCGCGAAGCGTGCGCGATGATCCAGATGCGGCGGCAGATCCGCCGATGAGAAGACGTTCTTTTGCAAGGGACGACCGGCCTTTTCTACAATCGCGTCTTCATTTCGACACGCACCGTATTGGACCAGATCACGGTCTGTCCAGAGCCGGAAATACTTGTGCGCCAGGCGACAATTTCAGTGCCGTCCTGGACAAGGATTGGCCTGATTTCGCGGATCTGGCTGGCTGAATTTCGGATTACTCGAAAATACCCAGTGCCGACGAATCGTTCCCCTACTCCGGCGATGGAACCGGCGGCCGTGATGTCAGCGCCGTGCCGAAGGCGGCGACAACAACGGCAGCGATCCCGGCCAGTTGCGTCGCGGTCAGGCTTTCATGCAGGAACAGGAAGCCGGCCAGTGCACCCAGCCCAGGCTCCAGGCAGGTCAGCGTGCCGTAGATGCGCGCCGGCATGCGGGTCAGCGCCACCATCTCCAGGAAGAACGGCAATGCGCTGGAAAACAGGCCGACGAGCAGCGCGCTGACCAGGATCGACGGCGCCAGCAGCGCGGATCCCGCCTGGGCGACACCGAAGGGCAGCACCAGCACGGCGGCGATGGCCATGCCGTAGGCGGTGGTGCGGGTGCCAAGCTCCGCGCCGGCCTTCTGGGCCAGCACGATGTAGAGCGCCCAGAAGCCGCCGGCCGCCAGCGCCAGCATCACCCCGATCGGATCAAGCGGCGCGAGGGAACGAACGAAGGGCGACAACAGCAGGATGCCGGCCACCGCCAGCGCGATCCAGGCAAAGTCGCTGGCGCGCCGCGAAGTCAAGGTCGCCACCAGAAGCGGGCCGGTAAACTCCAGCGCCACCGCGATGCCGAGCGGAATCCTTGCCAGCGCTGCGTAGAACAGGAGGTTGAGGGCGGCGAGCGTCACCCCATAAGCGACCAGCCACGGCATGGTGGCACGCGAGGGCCGCATCTGCCAGGGCCGCAGCACCGCGATCAGCATCAGCGCACCGATGACCAGCCTGAGCGTCGTCGTCCCTTGCGCGCCGATCTGCGGGAACAGGCCTTTGGCGAAGGTGGCGCCGATCTGGATCGACACCATGGCGCCCATCAGTGCTGCGACAGGCAAGGGCGCCGCTTCGCGACGGGCAATCGGCGTCGATGTCACGTGATCCCATCCTCCATATCGCCGGGTCCAAACCCGACCGGCGGCATGGAGATAGGGCGAACCGGCCGGCCTGTCGTGAGGCAGCGGCAACTGGCTGCTAGGGCACGGCCAAGTGCCGCCGGCCGGTCAGTTCAGCGATTTGCGCCGTGGCGGCGGTGCCGGGTGGCGCTGCTCGAGGGCCGCTGCCGCATCGGTGCGGCCGGTCCGGCGCAGTCTTTCGAGATAGCCCGGCAACTCGCCAAGGCAATGGAACGGCCCGCCTTCCCGGATCACCGTCACCAGCGGGTCGACATCGCTGTCGCTGCGGATGGCCATGGCGCTGCGCCAGTCCTCGAGCAGCCGGCTGGCATGATCGACCACATCGCTTCGGGAGCCTGAGAGATCATGCTGCTCATGCGGATCCTCACTCAGATTGAACAGGCTGACCGGGCCGAAATCCTTGTAGCCGTCATGATAGGTGCGCAGCATCAGCCAGTCGGCCCCGCCGAGCCGGAACCGCACGCCGCGCTGCACTGCCCACGCACCCTGGCTCAGCACCAGGAAATCGCGGCCACCTTCCTCCTTCGCGACAAGCGCCGGCGCGAAGGAGCGCCCGTCCCACAGCGCCGGAACGTTGCCGCCGAGCCGATCGATCAGCGTGGCGGCCCAGTCGAAATGATAATGAAGGCCGCCATTGACGCCGCGCATGTCCTCGGCGCCGGGCCAGCGGATGACCAGCGGCACGTTGCAGGTGAATTCGTCGGCCGTCTGATGATCACCCCAGACGTTGAGCTCGCCGAGGTTTTCGCCATGATCGGCGCCGATGACGATGATCGTGTCGTCGAACAGGCCTTGCCGCTTCAACTCCTCGACGATGAGACCGACATGATGATCGGCATAGAGCACGCCGGTGTCGTAGCCGTCGAACCAGGCCTTGACGGTGTCCATGTCGCTGATCGGCGACGGCATGCGCCGGTATTTCGATCCGCCCGGCTCGACGTCGAAGCCCGAGGGTTCCTGCGGGCTGTGCGGGCCGTAGCCGGCATGGCTCTTCTCGAATACCGCCCTGGTCATCCAGTCGGGAAGCGGCTGGTCGGCGAAGGGGTCGCCGAAAGCGTCCGGCGCGCGATAGGGCGTGTGTGGGTCCCAGACATTGACGTGCAGGAACCATTTTTTTGCCGAGCCATTGCGCTTCAGCCAGTCGATCGCCAGGCCCGAAACCTCGTCGGCGTTCTCCATGCCGGCCTTGCCCGGATTGATGATCTCGTTGAAGCCGGCATACCAATGCCAGCAGCCATGCCGTTCGCCAAAACTGCTGATGGTCGTGGTGTGGTAGCCGAGATCGCGCAGCGCCCGCATCCAGCCTTCCTCGTAGAAGGTGCCGGCCCAGGCTCGCTCGGCGCCTTCGCGGAACGGCTCGCAGGCGGTGCCGCCATGGCCGACCACGCCGGTCCGCATTCCGTGGCGGCCGCTCCACAGCGCCGTGCGCGACGGATGGCAAGGCACATCGGACACATAGACGTTCTCGAAGCGGATGCCGTCGCCGGCAAGGCTGTCGATGACGGGAGAGGTGTTGCGATGATAGCCGTAGCAGCCGAGGTGGTCGCGTCTGAGGCTGTCGATGTCGATGTAGAGAACGTTCATGGATGGCTCGTCGCTGCTGTGATTGTCAGGAAACAGGCCCCGGTTCGCTGCCGGGGCTTGCGGTTTGCAAGGGGCGATTTCAAGAAGGCCGTCAGGCCGAAATGTATTGATCGCCCAGATAATAGTCCTTGGGATCGAGCGAGGTCTCGAGCTTGCCAAAGGTCTTGAACAGGTCGTTCATCGTCGAGAACCAGCCGTTCACGGTGCCGTCCTTGGTTAGCTTGATCAGTTCGGCCGAGGTCATGAAACGGCCATAACCGGCTTCCGTCTTCAGCTGGTCGGCAGGAATGCCGAGCAGCTTGGAGGTGATCTCGATCGCCTTGTCCTGGTTGGCGGCACGAAAATCCTGCGCGTCCTTGATGGCGCGCACCACGTTGCGGACGAGATCGGGATTGCCCTCGACCAAATCGTTGCGGGCAATGAAGACGCTCGGAAATGTGGTCTGCGGATAGAAGTCGTCGTTCTTGGCCAGCTCCACCAGATCGGGAACGCTCTTCTGGATGATGCCGACGAACGGATACCAGATGCCGGCCGCGTCGACCTGCTTGGAGGCGAAGGCCGCCACGATGGTGCTCGGGTCCATCTGCACGATGTCGAGGTCGGTCATCGCCATACCGGCCTTGCGCAGCGCCAGCCGCAACAGCATGTCGCCCGAGGTGCCGGCCGCGATCGCGACCTTCTTGCCCTTGAGGCCGGCGATGGACGTGATGCCGGCTTGGGCGATCACCCGGTCCGAGAAGCCGACATCGTTGACGGCGATGATCTTGGCCTTGCCGCTCGCCGGCAGCCACAGCGCGCCCGGTCCGAGATAGCCGAATTCCAGGCTGTTGGCGCCAAGCGCCTGGACCTGGATGGGGCCGTTGGTGAAGACCTTGATATTGGCATCGACGCCGTGCTTGGCATAGAAGCCCTGGTCGGCCGCGACGCCGGCCACGCTGGCGCCCCAGAAATCGCCGTTGTAGCCGATGCGTGCCGCCGTTCCCGCCGCTCCGGCACGGATGCCAGAGGCAGCGAACGCGGCAAGTGCCGCCGATGATGCGATGAGGTTACGTCTTGTCAGTGTCACCATACTCTCCTCCTGTCACTGTTACTGGTGGTAAACGGCTTGCCAGACGCGGTTGCGGATGCTCATGAACTCCGCCGAAAGCCGGATTTCCTCGGTTCTTGGGTAAGGCAGGCCGACGTCGATGATCTCCTGCAGCCTGCCGGGCCGCGCCGCCATGACGATGACGCGGTTGGCGAGGTAGACCGCCTCGTCGACATCGTGGGTGATGAACATCACGGTGCGCCGCTCCCGGCTCCAGGTGTCGAGCAACTGGTCCTGGAGCTGCACGCGGGTCAGTGCGTCGAGCGCCCCGAAGGGCTCGTCCATCAAAAGGATCGAGGGATCGACCGCATAGGCCCGGGCGATCGCGCAACGCTGCTTCATGCCGCCCGAAAGCGTCTTCGGCAGCGCGTCGGCGAAGTCGCCAAGGCCGACGAGATCGATGAAACGCTCGGCGATCTGCCGGCGGCGCGAAGCTTCCTCGCCCTTGATGCGCAGCCCGAACTCGACGTTCTGGCGTACGGTGAGCCAGGGAAACAGCGCGTATTGCTGGAAGATCATGCCGCGCTCCGGACCCGGCCCCTCGACCGCCTTGCCATCGACCAGCACGGTGCCCTCGCTCGGCTTCAGCAGGCCGGCCGCGATGTTGAGCGCGGTCGACTTACCGCAGCCGGACGGACCGACGACGGTGACGAATTCGCCGTCGGCGATGTCGAGCGACAGCCGGTCAAGCGCGACGAAGGCATTGTCCTTGAGGTCGAACCGGCGCGTGACCTTGTCGAAGACGATCTTGGGCGGCATCACACGCGCTCCTGCCAGACGGTCAGCCGGCGCTCGATCACCAAAAGGATGCGATCCATGGCAAGGCCGAGAAGGCCGATGGTGATCAGGCTGACGAAGATGGTCGGCAGGTCGTAGTAGAGTTGCGCCTGCTGCATGCGGAAACCGAGGCCGGTCTGCGCGGCGATCAGTTCGGCGGCCACCAGCGTCGCCCAGGCCGAGCCGAGGCCGATGCGCACGCCGACCAGGATGAACGGCGTCGATGCGGGAATGATGACGCGCAGGAAGATGGTCATGTCCTTGGCGCCGAGCACGCGCGCGGCGTTGATCATCGTCTTGTCGACGCTGATGACGCCCTGATAGGTGGCGACGACGCCGGCCAGGAAGGAGGCCAGGAAGATGACGAAGATCTTCGGCGTCTCGTCGATGCCCATCGTTACGATCGCCAGCGGAATGATGGCCAGCGGCGGGATCATGCGGAAGAACTGCAGATACGGCTCGATAAGCGAGCGCGCGACCTTGTACCAGCCCATGACGAAGCCGACCGGGATCGCCAGGATGACGCCGAGGAGAAAGCCGGTCATCACCCGAGCAAGGCTCGACATGATGTCGGTGGCGAGCTGCCCGTTTGCGATCAGATCGATAAACCTGGACGCAACCTGTGGCGGTGGCGGCAGGCCCCCCGCGCCGCCCGCCGTCAACACCCACCAGATGGCGATGCCGGCGACGAGACCGCAGAGATTGAGCGCGAGACCGCGATAGTCGATACCCCGATCCTCGTTCGAGCCGCCGCCGGAGCGTGTCGTCTTCGACGCTTCGCTCATCGCGACACCCCCGAATAGAAAAAATGGTCGAGCGCCGCCGCAGCAGCACCGATGGCGCCGGCACCAGGACCGAGGCTCGACCGCTCGACCCGCAGCACGTCGCGCATCGGCGGCAGGACGCGTGGCGGAACGCCCCGCCTTATATGATCGATGAAGCTTTCCGGGGCTTCGGCCAGGTGACCGCCAAAGACGATCAGATCGGGATTGAGCAAATTGGTCGCCGTCGCTATGGCCGTCGTCAGATGCCGGAGCGCCGCGTTCCAGACGTCGGGATATTTCTCCACCGCGGCCAGCAGGCGCCTGGGATGAGGCGTGTCGATATGGGCGGCGCGGGCCAGCGCGCGTTCGGACAGGAATGTCTCCAGGCAGCCCACATTGCCGCAGGCGCAACGCTCGCCATCCTCGACCACCTGGACATGGCCGAGCTCGACGGCCCCGTAGCCGCCGGGACGGAACGGCATGCCGTTGATCACCAGGCCGGCGCCGAGGCCGGTGCGCAGATAGATGTAGAGCAGCGCGGTCGTGTCGCGCCCGATGCCGTAGCGCGATTCCGCCAGCGCCATCGCGCTGACATTGTGCTCGACCACCACCGGCATGCGCAGCGCCGTTTCGAGCTCGTCGGCGAACGGCACGTCCTTCCAGTCGTAATTGACCGACTGCAGGTTGCGGCGGCGCTTGGTGTCCACCGGTCCCGGCACGCCGAGCCCCAGGCCGATCAGGCGCGAACGGTCGACGCCGGTCTTCTTGATCAATTGCTCGACGATCCGCACCACCATGCCGATCACCGCGGCGGGTTCGCTGGTGGCGGTGTCGAAATGCTGCGAGGCCATGGCTTTCGAGGCGGCCCTGAGGTCGGTGATGGTCGCGTCGATCGTTCCCGCGCCAATGTGCACGCCAACCACGGACAGGGCGTCGGGCACCAGCGCGACGCCGATCGCCGGCCGGCCGACGGGTGCATCGCCGGCAGTGGCCTGGTTGAGCTCGACCACGGTGCCTTCCCGCAGGAGATGGGCCGTCAGATGGGTCAGGGCGGTGGGTGACAGCGAGGTGCGCCGCGCCAGTTCGGCGCGCGACTGCGGACCGTCGTCGCGCAGGATTCGCAGGATCGCTCCGTGGTGCGCGCCCATTCTTCCTCCCTATTATTTTCTAATGTTAATAAATTAATTAAGCCTGTCAAGCACGGCAAAGCGCGGCTTGCGACTGGCATCGATGCACCTGGCTTTCACCCTACCCTGCCGCTGGAGTAGGGGCATTGACGCGAAGGGAGATAGCGGGGAAGGCAAGGCCGTCATGAGTAGGTCGAAGATCAGCCAAGCGGAGACGGCCACCTATGCCGCTTGGCTCCCGCGCGCGCTAAGCGGCGGTGGCAGCCGAGCGCTTGAACAGGATGGTCACCCGCGTGCCCTCGCCGGCGCTCGACGTCACGTCGAACTCCGCCTTGGCATTCTCGGTCAGCGAGCGGGCGATCAGCGCGCCGAGTTTGCCGCGCTTGGGCCAGCTCTCGCCGTCCGGCAGGCCAATGCCGTCATCGGCGACCACGATGCGGCAGCCATCGCCGTCAACGATGCTGTGCAGCGTGATCGTACCGCCGTCGCGCCCCTGGAAGGCATGCTTGAGCGCATTGGTCAAAAGTTCGTTCACCACCAGCCCGGTCGGCATGGCGACATTGATCGACACCGGATAGGTGTCGACCTTCATGTCGAGGCGGATGCCCTCGACCGCATGCGAGTTCATGACCGCCGACGCGATCTGGCTGAGATAGACACCAAGATCGACCTCATCCTTGCCATCGTCCCCCGACAGCGTCTGGTAGAGGATCGCCAGCGCATCGACGCGCCCCGCCAGCCTCTCGAAACGCTTCTGGTCCGGTTCGGCCGCGTTGCGCGTCTCCATCCGGATCAGCGCGGTGATCATCTGCAGATTGTTCTTCACCCGGTGCTGGAGTTCGCGCAGCAGCGTGTCCTTCTCACGGATGCGCTCGTCGATCGATCGCGCATCTTCGGTTTCGCCATGGGCCGAAACGTCGACCAGCGCCACCAGCCGGAAGCAGGCCTTGCCGTTGTCGTCCTCGATGACGTTGGAATAGACGTCGACGATAGTCGGTTGGCCTTCCTTCCGCTCCAGCCGGAACGTGCCGATGAAATCAGTGTCCTCGACCACGGCCTCGAACAGCGGCCGGTCCTTCTGCTTGTGCAGGCCGGTGCCGGAAAGCGCCGCCCAGTGTTGGCGAGCGAGCATCGCCGCCTTGAGGCCGGACAGTTTCTCGAATTCCGGATTGGCATAGACGACACGCTCCTTCGAACCCAGGTCCGAGACGGCAATGGCGATCGGTACCTGGTCGAGGAACTTCTTGAACTGTTCGCTTTCGAGCGCGCTGGCAAGGTCCGGCGTTTCGAGCAGCTGCCCGACCGCTTCGGCCTTCTGTGTATCGGATGTCATCTGCGGCGCCTGTGCTGTGTGGGCACCATCAATAACAGCGATGCGATCACCCCGCCATCGCCAAACATGGAGTCCGCATTTTCACGCCCCGCATCGGCGATGGCGGCGTGTCTGCCGAATTGACGCCGCTGCCTGAGAGTGCCTCAGGAGGCCGGCTTCGACGCCAGCCGTGGACCGGTCTTGACGTCGACGATCTCCGGCTTGGCGCTGTCGACCGCGCCATCCCAGCCGCCGCCGAGCGCCTTGTTGAGGGCGATGTAGTTGGTCGCCAGCAGGACGCGGCTTTGCAGCAGCGAGTCCTCGGCCGAATAGAGCGAGCGCTGGGCGTCGAGCACGTCGAGGAGGCTTGTCTCGCCGGCCTTGTAGAGCGTGCCTTCGAGACTTGCCGCCTCGCCATAGGACTTCGCGGACGAGGCGAGCTTGCCGATCCGGATGCGCTCCTGCGACAACAGCACCAGCGCGTTCTCGACATCCTCGAGCGCCGTCAGCACCGAAGACCGGTAAGCGATGAAATACTGATCGCGTTGCGCCTTGGCGACCTCGACGGCCGCCTGCAATTGGCCGGCATTGAACAGCGGCACACTCAGCGTCGGCCCGAACGACCAGCCGATCGACGAATTCTTGCCGAGATCGCCAAGCTTCAGCGCCGCCGTGCTGATGTCTCCCGTCAGGCTGACCGAGGGATAGCGGGCGGCTTCGGCCTGGCCGATCTTGGCGGTATATTGCGCATATTGGCGCTCCGCCATGCGCAAATCGGGCCGCGACAGCAGGAGCTCGGCGGGAATTCCGGTGGGCATCGGCAGGCGCGGTGCAGGAATGGGCGCGACCCGCTTCAGCCGCTCGTTGAGCGAGGCAGGCGGCCGGCCGGCCAACACCGCGAGACGATGCACGGCCTGCGCATAACTTGCCTCCAGCGTCGGAACGGCGGCTTCGGTGCTCGCTGCCTGACCCATTGCCTTGGCGACATCGGCGGCGGTCGCCGTGCCCGCCTGCGCCATGGTGCGGGTAAGTTCGGCGGTCTGTCTTTGCGACGCGGCCGAACGACGGGCGAGCGCGATGCGGGCCTGGTAGCCGCGCGCCTGGGTATAATAGGAAGCGACATCGCCGACCAGGGTGAGAAGCGTCGAGCGCAGTTCCTCCTGCGAGGCGTTCAGCCCGTAGCGCGCGGCCTCTACGCCCCTCCGGTTGGCGCCGAACAGGTCGAGCTCCCAGCTTGCATCGAAGCCGGCCTGGTACTCGCTGTAGGTGGCGTCAGAGCCTGATGTGGTCTCGGCCGACTTGTTGCGGGAGGCCGAGCCGGAGCCGTCGGCCGAAGGCAGCAATGTGCCGGCACTCTGGCGATAGCTGGCGCGCGCCTCGCGGATTTTTGCCTTGGCGGTGGCGACATCGAGATTGCCGGCAACCGCTTCCTCGACAAGCGTGTTCAGCTCGGGATCGCGTAGCCGCTGCCACCATTTTGACAGTCGTGCCGGCTGGGCAGGCTTTGTCGGCTTCTGGCCGCTCCAATTCGCCGGCATTGCCATTATCGGTGTCTGATAATCCGGACCGACGACGCATCCCGCGAGCAGGACAGCGGTGAGCATAGGCGCAAGAAGCCGCCTCGCGGCCACCGAGCCACGTTCCAAACCTGTCATGTGAAGTTTCCTTATTGCTGGGTGGCCGTCACCGGCGTCTCGCCCGTATCTGGTTTGGCCGCCCTGCCCTTGAAGATGCGCCGCACCGTGACGAACAATAGCGGCACCAGGAAGACGCCGATCACCGTCGCTGCGATCATCCCGCCCATCACGCCGATGCCGACGGAGTTCTGCGCACCCGAGCCCGCCCCGCTGGCGATCGCCAGCGGCAGCACACCGAGGATGAAGGCCAGCGACGTCATCAGGATCGGCCGCAGCCGTTGTCGCGCCGCCTCCAGCGTCGCCTCGACCAGCCCCATCCCGGCGGCCTGCCGCTCGATGGCGAACTCGACGATGAGGATGGCGTTCTTGGCGGCGAGACCGATCGTGGTCAAAAGGCCGACCTTGAAATAAACGTCGTTGGACTGGCCGAACAGGCTGGCCGCCAGCAGCGCGCCGAAGATGCCGATCGGCACCGACAGCATGACCGCGAACGGGATCGACCAGCTCTCATAAAGTGCGGCCAGGCACAGGAACACCACAAGTGCCGAAATCGCATACAGCGACAGCGCCTGGTTGCCGGAAAGCTTCTCCTGGTGCGACAGCCCGGTCCATTCGTGCGAATAGCCGGCGGGCAGTTGCGCGACGAGCTTGTCGATCTCGTCCATGGCGGCACCCGAGCTGACGCCCGTGGCCGCCGCGCCCTGGATCTCGACCGCCGCCGAACCATTGTAGCGCTCCAGCCTGGGCGAGCCGAATGTCCAGTGGCTGGAGGCAAAGGCCGAGAACGGCACCATGGCGCCGCTGGCGTTGCGGACCTGCCATTTGTCCAAATCTTCCGGCTGCATGCGGAAGTTCGGGTCCGACTGCAGATAGACCGGTTTCACCCGCCCGCGATCGATGAAGTCGTTGACGTAATCGCTGCCCCAGGCGGTCGAAAGCGTGTTGTTGATGTCGGCCAGGCTGACGCCAAGCGCGCTGGCCTTCTCCTGGTCGATGTCGACCGAGAATTGCGGCTGGTCTTCCTGGCCGTTGGGCCTTGTGTTGGCGAGCACCTTGCTCTGCCCGGCCAGGGCCAGAAGCTGGTTGCGCGTCTGGATCAGCGCGTCATGGCCGGCGCCGTTGACGTCCTGCAGGTAGAAGTCGAAGCCGTTGGTGTTGCCGAAGCCCTGGATGGCGGGAGGCGCGAGCGCGAAGACTTGCGCGTCCCTGATCTTCGAAAACGCGCCCATCGCACGGCCGGCGATGGCCTGCGCGGCGGAAGCCGGCGATTTGCGCAGGTCGAAATCCTTCAGCCGCACGAAAGCGATGCCGACATTCTGCCCTGCGCCGCCGAAGCCGAAGCCGGAGGCGGTGAACACCCCGTCGACGGCGTCCTTCTCCTGGTTGAGATAATGGTCGGTCACTTCTGCCAGCACGCGCTCCGTGCGATCCTGCGTCGCGCCGACGGGCAGCTGCACGCTGGTGATCAGGATGCCCTGGTCCTCTTCCGGCAGGAACGAGCTCGGCAGCCGGGCAAACATCCAGCCCACGGCAACGACGATGGCCAGGAACACGACGAGGAAGCGCCAGGATCGGTTGATGATGCCGTGCGAGCCGTCGCGGTAGGCAAGCGTGCCGCGATCGAAGACACGGTTGAACCAGCCGAACGGGCCGGTCTGCGTCGCATGGTCCTTGGGCGGCCGCAGGATGGTGGCGCAAAGTGCGGGCGTCAGCACAAGGGCGACCAGCACGGACAGCACCATCGCCGAGACGATGGTCACCGAGAATTGCCGGTAGATGATGCCGGTCGAGCCGCCGAAGAAAGCCATCGGCACGAACACGGCCGAAAGCACCGTGGCGATGCCGATCAGCGCGCCGGTGATTTCGTGCATCGACTTGCGCGTCGCCTCCTTCGGCGACAGGCCTTCCTCCTGCATCACGCGTTCGACATTCTCGACGACGACGATGGCGTCGTCGACCAAGAGGCCGATGGCCAGCACCATGGCGAACATGGTCAGTGTGTTGACGGAATAGCCGAACAGCGACAGCACGCCGAACGTGCCGAGCAGCACCACCGGCACGGCGATCGTCGGGATGATGGTGGCGCGCAAATTCTGCAGGAAGATGAACATCACCAGGAACACCAGCACGATCGCTTCGGCCAGCGTCTTGACCACTTCCTCGATCGACAGCCGCACGAAAGGCGAGGTGTCGTAGGGATAGACGACCTCGACCCCTTGCGGGAAGGTCGAGCTCAGCCGGGCGATCGTCGAACGCACCGCTTCGGCGGTGTTGATGGCGTTGGCGCCGGTCGCCAGATTGACGGCGACGCCCGCCGCCGGCTTGCCGTTGTAATTGGCCTGCGTCGTGTAGCTTTCGGCGCCGAGTTCGACGGTGGCGACATCGTTGAGGCGGACCAGAGAGCCATCGGTCTGGCTCTTCAGGATGATGTTGCGGAACTGTTCGGCGGTCTGCAGCCGGCTCTTGGCCGTCACCGTGGCATTGAGCTGCTGGCCCTTGCGCGCCGGCAGGCCGCCAAGCTGGCCGGCCGAAACCTGCGTGTTCTGCGCCTCGATCGCCGAGGCAATGTCGCTCGGCATCAAGGCGTATTTGGCGAGCTGGTCAGGATCGAGCCAGATGCGCATGGCATAGCCGGAGCCGAACAGCTGCGTCGAGCCGACGCCTTCGACGCGCTTCAGCGTGTCGTTGACGGTGGCGTCGACATAGTCGGCGAGATCGGTCGAGTTCATCTTGCCATCGGTCGAGACGAAGCCGATGACCATCAGGAAGCCGGTCGAGGATTTGGAGACGGTGATGCCGTTGCTCTGCACCACCTGCGGCAGCTGCGACTGCACCAGCTGCAGCTTGTTTTGCGTCTGCACCTGGGCGGTGTCGGGATCGGCCGCTGTGGTGAAGGTCAGCGTGATCGAGGCCGAACCGGTCGAGGTCGACGTCGCCGTCATGTAGTCGAGATTGTCGATACCGGTCATGCCTTGCTCGATGACCTTGGTCACCGAGTTCTCGACCGTCTGCGCGTCGGCGCCCGGATAGGTGGCGCTGATGTTGACTGTCGTCGGCGCAATCTGCGGATATTGCGAGATCGGCAGCGAGGTGAGCGCCAGGAGGCCGCCCAGCATGATCACGATGGCGATCACCCAGGCGAAGATCGGCCGGTTGATGAAGAATAGTGACATCGCTCAGTTCCCGGTCGCGGCGGCAGGCGCCGGTTTCGCCGCATTGGACGCGGCCGGTGCGGCGGAAGTGCTCTGCCCGCGGTCCTTGACCTCGCCGGTCGTCTCGTCGATCGTCACTTCGACGCCCGTCGCATCGCCGCCGGGGCGCACCAGCTGCATACCCTCGACGATGACGCGGTCGCCGTCGCCGACACCCGAATCCACCAGCCAGTTGTTGCCGACGCTGTTGCGCACGGCGAGCACGCGCGTCTCGACCTTGCCCTGCGCGTTGATGACCATCGCCGTGGCCTCGCCCTTGGTGTTGCGGCTGACGGCACGCTGCGGCACCAGGAAACTGTTCTGGGCAACGCCCTCCTCGACCAGTGCCCGCACATACATGCCGGGCAGAAGCAGGCGGTCGGGATTGGGGAACTCGGCCCTGAGCGCAAAGGTGCCGGTGGTCTGGTCGACATTGGCGCCGGCGAATTCCAGCTTGCCGGTCTGCGTGTAGATGGTGCCGTTCTCGAGCTTCAGCTTCACGCTGACATTGGGCCCGCTGAACTTCAGCCGCCCTTCCGAGATCGCCTGCCGCAGATTGAGCAGGTTGGTGCTTGACTGCGTGACGTCGACATTGATCGGATCGAGGGCACGGATGGTGGTCAGCACCGTGTCCTGGTTCGCGGTCACCAGCGCGCCCGGCGTCAGCGTGGACTTGTCGATGCGCCCGGCGATCGGTGCCGTGATGGAGGTCCGGTCGAGGCTGATGCGCGCCGTCTCGGCACTGGCCTTGGCCGAGGCGACATCGGCTTGCGCCTGCGCCAGCGTGGCGGCGGCATCGTCATAATCCTGTTTGGAAACAACGTTCTGCTTCAACAGGCCGGCATAACGGTCGAACTTGGCCTGCGCCGTAGGCACCGCCGCTTCCGCCTTCTGCTGTGCGGCGACCGCGCTGTCGTAGGACGCCTTGTAGCTCGCCGGATCGATGAGGTAGAGCGGCTGTCCAGCCGCCACCTCGCTGCCCTCCTTGAACAGGCGCTGCTGGATGATGCCGTTCACCTGCGGGCGCACTTCGGCAACCAGCGAGGCCGCCGTGCGTCCCGACAGTTCGGCGGTGATCGCCACCGATTGCGGATGCAGGGTGACGACGCCGACTTCCGGTTTGCCGGGCGCGCCCATGCCTGCGGGGGCGCTGCTCTCCTGCGAGCAGGCCGCCAGCAGAAAGGCGGATGCGAACATCGCGGCCCAGGGCGCCAGACGGCGTGCCGGCTGCAAAGACGGGCTAGGCTGGATAGACATGGACTGAATGATCTTTCGCTGGAGTTGCGGGCGCGGGCAATCGACCGCTTGGTCGAGGCATGCCGGCCGATATCTTGATGGTGGGCCGCGCCGGTCTGCGGGCGGCGACGAGCAATGCTTCGAAGCGGCTCATGTCGCGCTCCTTCTCGGCGGCCGGAGTTGCTCGAAGGTCGAGTAGCCGGCCGCGATGCCCACCAACATCATTATGCCGATCAGCGAGGACATGCCAAGCGCCTTGCCGGAATTCACGCGATCTTGCGGTCATCATGCCCATGGTTGTCGAGCGGCTGCGACAGCGGGAGCGACAACCGCCAGCCGGCGAAACTCAGGCGGATCGCGCCCTTCAGCGTGTCGGCCGGCGGGGCCAGCGGCATGCCTCGCCCGACAGGACCGAACGAGAGCCTCGGGCTGGCGGACGCGAGCAGCCGCAGCATGATCATGGCTTCCCACATTGTCGTGCTTCCATTGCAGGGTTCGAATTGGGCATGGTTCCGAATTGGCGCGATTCGAACTGGGCGTGATTGAAACGAGGATGGCGGAGATACGCCCGCCATCCCCGGAGAACCGGCCGACCCGAGAACGGGTTGGGTACCGGGCCGGCCGGTGCAGTCGGTCAGAGTTGCTCGTCGTTCCCGGGCTGGGGCGGGAGCTGCCTGCCATCGTTGGGCAGGCCTCTGGGGCCGGCTGCATCGTTCGGCGGACCGCCCCAGGGACCGGGGGGTGATCCATGGGCACGTTCCGCCGAAGCGAGGAGTTCGAGTTGTTCGGGCGTCAGCTTGGCGCGCAGTTCAGAGATCGCCTCCTTCAGTCTGCCGGCCGAAACCGCGCGGGCGGTAACGTCGTCGGCCAGCTTTTCCTGGAAGGCGAAGGGATCGGGCTTGCCGCCCGGGCCTGCTGCGTCGGGGTCCTTCGCTTCAGCACCAACGGGCCGCCCGCGGTCAGGCCGAGGCTGCGAAAGCACCGCCTGCAGCGCGCTGGTGTAGTCGCGCCAGGCGTCGAGCTGTTCGGTGCGGATGCCGACGCGGGTCTCCAGCGCGGCGAGCCGGGCGGCCAGCATGAATTCCGGCGGCGGACCCATGCGGCGGGGGCCAAAGCCTTGCGGGCCGAAACCCTGCGAACCAGGTCGCATCGGTCCATGCGGGCCGGGTCCATTCCGGCCGTGGCCTGCCCCATCCTGCATGGCCATGACAGGGGGCGGCTCACCGGGTCCGGCGCCGGGGTCGGGCTGCGCCGCCAGCGCGGGGTGAATTGCGGCGACGGAAAACAGGCCGAGCGCAAGAAGTCTGCTTGGCATAAAGATGTTCCTTTCTCTCATGCTTCGGACGGTTCAGAGGATAGGAAGCGTCTTTGTCCGCTTCGCGTCGGCGTGTTGCCGAAGGTTTCCGCAAAAGGGCAATTTGTTTCCGAATGTTTCCCATGGCCCGCCGGAAACGTTCGGTTGCAATTTTCCACGCCGCTCGGGCGCGGCTCTCCTATAATCGCGGCAAGCCCCTGCAATCACGGGTCCCAATATTCATCGGCAACGGCACGGTCATGCAGTCACAACCCCATATCCTCGTCGTCGACGACGACCGCGAGATCAGGACGCTTCTCCAGCGTTACCTCGACAGCCAGGGCTTTCGCGTCACGGCGGCGGCGGACCGGCGCGAATGCGAGCAACGGCTTGGCTCCGGCCAATTCGACCTGATCGTGCTCGACGTGATGCTGCCGGACGGCTCGGGGCTCGATATCTGCCGCGGTTTGCGCGACCGCAAGCCGCACACCCCGATCATCCTGCTGACCGCGCTGAAGGAAGATGTCGACCGCATCATCGGCCTGGAACTCGGCGCCGACGACTATCTCGGCAAGCCGTTCAACCCGCGTGAGCTCATTGCCCGCATCCGCGCGGTGCTCAGGCGCTCGACGCCCGAGGAGGCGCCCGCGCCGCCGCGCGCGCGCATCTACCGCTTTGCCAGCTATAGGCTGGAACCGGAGACCCGCAAGGTGACGGATGCGCGAGGCGTGGCCGTCGACCTCACCGGCGCCGAGTTCGATCTTTTGCAGGTGTTTCTCGACCGTCCCGGCCGGCTTTTGTCGCGCGACCAGCTTCTCGACCTGACGCAGGGCCGCGAACGCGATCCGCTGGAACGCTCGGTCGATGTGCTGGTGAGCCGGCTGCGCCGCAAATTTTCCGACACCGGCGACGGGCCGCTGTTCAAGACCGTGCGCAATGGCGGCTACCAGCTCACGGCGCGTGTCGAGACCGTGGAGAGCCACGCGTGAATTCGCTGCGCCGCCGTCTCATCCTGCTGTTGGTCGCCTCGATCGTCGGCGTCGTCGGCCTGGCGACGGCCGCCGTCATCAGCGTGCGCGGCGGCGGGCCGCCGCCGGAACTGACCGTGCCCTGGATTGCCCAACAGATGGAAATGGTGGTGCGGCTCTTGCCGGGGCCGATCCCCGACGTCCTGCGGGTTCAATTCGCCGATCATCCGGCGGGCGGCAAGGTGGCTCGTGCGGAAACGGCGATGCTCAACGACATCCTGCACCGCCGTGGCCTCGACTTTCCCGCGGTCGTCAACGAGAAGCCGGACGAACCCGGCCAGATCGCATCGATGCACCTGCCCGACAGCCGATGGGCGATCATTGAGGTGCCGCACCTCAAGCCGCCGCGGCGAGAATGGCTGGTTCTGGCCGGCTGGATCTCGCTGATCGTCGCCGGCGCCACGGCGGTGTCGGTCTATTTCACCTCGGTGCTGATCCGACCGCTCGAAATGCTGGAGGCCGCCGTCTCCAAGATCGGATCGGACGGCGTGCTGGCGGCGGTGCCGGAAGTGGGTTCGGCCGAGGTCAAGGCCACCGCGCATGCGCTGAACCAGCTCTCGTCGCGGCTGCGGACCGCCATGGAAAGCCGCATGCGGCTGCGCGCCGAATTCCTGGACGACGAACGCGACAAATGGCTTCACGACCTCGACGAACTCGATCGCATCGCCGACAGCGCCATCCGCCTGGTGCGCGAAGAGGTCAACCAGGACGCCGTCGAAGCGGTGGACCTGGCAAAGACGGTGCGCGATATCGAAGCCGAGATGGTGTCGCTCGGCCATGCCGTCTCGATCGGGCACCTGGAAAAGGTTTGCGTGCGCGCCGGCGCGCTCGGCCTGCGCCGCGCCTTGCGCAACCTGATCGTCAACGCCGCCACCCATGGCAAGGCGTGCCGCATCGACCTGGCCGCGACCGACAATCGCGCCGTGCTGACCATATCGGACCATGGGCCGGGCATCCCCCCGGAACTCCTGAACAAGGCGTTCGAGCCCTTTTTCCGCGTCGACCCCGGCCGCCTGCAATCGATCCCCGGAGCTGGTCTTGGCCTCGCCATCGCCAAGGAAATCATCGAGCGCTACGGAGGCACGGTAACGCTGGAAAACCGCCGGGGCGGCGGGCTGGAGCAGACGGTGGTGTTCGACGCGGTGTGAGGGTTGGCGGTCAGCCGAGTAATGGGCGTTGCGCGTGGCAACGACGAAAAACAGAGACGATGCTGCACCGCGCAAAGCTAATGGTTCCAAATCATTTCTTCACGGAGCCAGGACCGGATCCATATAGATAAAATATAGATTACCGAATTTCTTGTGGTCTAACAAAGAACTAGGCTCTCAAGCCACGAGCTCGCAAATCAACCGAGGCGGGAACATCGGAAAAATTTAAACCACAGCGTTTAAGTTCTGAGAAAAATCGCCAGAATTGACGAGAAACGCTCGGTTTTCTCAATTTTTTAGCGCTTGCTCACATAAGTATTTCAGCTGGGTAGATTTTTTGTGTTGCGCCGCACAATGCCGTAGCCGAACGATCTCCTGGGGGACTCGTTTGCGACTGGATATGCGCCGTGGAGGATCCCGCCAGGTTGACCAGCTTGAGCCACCCGTCCGTCGATTTCGAGCGTAGGTTCGACGATGCCTGCGCTCTGGCGGGTCTCGTCCGCCTTGGCCTGCCGCTCGAAACGGCCGGCTGGCGGCTTGGTCGCGACCATCACGCTGGCGGATGCCGCTGATGGGAAGCGCACGCGACATCCAACTGGATGCGTTGAGAGCCATCGCCGTGACGATGGTGTTGTATTCCCATTTCTTCGCCGCTGGAGGATCTTCATTCTGGGGCCATATCGGCGTGCGGCTGTTCTTCGTGCTGAGCGGCTTCCTGATCACGCGCCTGCTCCTGGAAGCGCGTTCGGCCGCCGAATTCGAGACCGGCCCCGCGCTGCGATCCTTCTATATCAGGCGGGGCTTGCGGATATTTCCGCCCTATTTCGCCGTGCTGGGTTTCGTCTGGCTGGTCGACCTGGACCAATCCAGGGGATCGCTGGTTTGGCATGCGCTTTACCTGTCGAATTTCTGGTATGCGCTGCGCAATGACTGGAACCCTTGGGTGCTGTGCCATTTCTGGAGCCTGAGCATCGAGGAGCAGTTCTATCTTGCCTGGCCGCTGGTCGTCCTGCTGGCCCCGCGCCGCCGCTTCGAACAGATCTGCATCGGCGTCATCGCGCTGTCGCTGGCCTATCGCTTTTACTGGCCGCTCACCGCCAACACGGCGCTGGCGCGCGACCTGCTGCCGCCGGCATCCATGGATGCGCTGGCGACGGGCGCGCTGCTTGCCTGCTGGCGATCCAGGGGCGCGGCCCTGCCGCACTGGATGCGGCTCAGCTGGCCTGCCTTCGCGGCCGCATTCCTTGTCATCGAGTGGTTTGTGCCTGCGCCCGCCGATCCGATGCTCGAATGGACCCATTGGCTGGTGCGGCAAGTCCTGCCGCTGGTGCCGCTGATGGTCATCGTCGCAGCCTGTTCGCGCGGCCTTGGCGGCACTTTGGGAAAGCTTGCCGAACTGCCGCCGCTGCTTGGCCTCGGCCGCATCAGCTACGGCGTCTATCTCTATCATCCGATATTGCTGTCGCTCGCCGTCAAGGCGCAACCCTGGATTCCGCTCAACGTCTCGGAGCAAGGGCCAGGGCGTTTCCTGGTTGCGAGCGCCGCCACGATTGTCGCGGCCTCGATTTCCTGGGTGGTTTTCGAGAGGCCGCTCAACAGCCTGAAGCGCCACTTCCCCTATGTCGCGCGCACCCGCTCCGCACAGGGCAGCCATGGCGGCTGGCTCGCGACGGCGGCTGGCGGATCGCCCGATGGCCGCACACCGGCGCTCGAACTCCAGCGCACGGATGCAAGACGATGACCGCCGCACCGCTCGTCTCCGTCCTGTTGCCGGTCTACAATGCCGGTCCCTATCTCGCCACCGCGCTGGGAAGCATCCTGCGGCAGGATCACAGTCGCCTGGAAATCATCGCGATCGATGACGGTTCGACCGACAATTCGCTCGAGATACTCGAGCGATGCCAAAAGGCCGACAGCCGCATTTCGATCATCTCGCGCGAAAACCGTGGCCTTGTCGCGACGCTCAACGAAGGGCTGGCGATCGCCCGGGGCGAACTGGTCGCGCGGATGGATGCCGACGACGTCGCCTATCCCTGGCGTTTGTCGCGCCAGGTGGCGCTGTTCGAGCGGCGGCCCGAACTGGGCTTCTGCGGCGCCGGCGTCGACATGTTGATCCGCGGCCGCATCGCCAGGGGCAGGCCCGATCCGGTGTTCCAGTTCGGCCGCATCCCCGTATTGGCGATGTTCTTCACGATCTTCATGCACCCGACGGTCGTCTACAACAGGAAGGTCATCGACGACAGCGTCCTGCACTATGACCAGGCCTACCGGCATGCCGAGGATTTCGATCTTTTCAGGCGGCTGGCCGGCCGTTACCCGGCAGCCATGATGCCTGAAAACCTGGTCGTCTACCGCGTCCATCAGGCAAGCGTGACGAGCCGGCACGTCAAGGAGATGCGCAGGACGCATTTGCGGATCGTGGCTGAGAACCTCGAGCGCGAGGGCCTGGCGCAGGCCACGCGGGACCTGCGCGACATTGGCGATGCGGTCGGCCACGGCACCGTGGCCCGTGCGGCCGACTTCATCGTCGCGCTGGAGGAGGAGATCCGCTCGCTGTCGGCGGCGACGCGGCCGAGCTTCGAGGCCGGCGCGCTGAACCTGTTCTATTTCCTCTACCAGCTCGTCGCCGACGAAAAGCAGCCCGCGCTGACGCATGAATTGCTGACGCGGACCGCGAAATGGAACGTCATCCGGCGCCGCGAACAATATGCCCTGCGGCCCGGCGCCTGGGCGCCCTGGCTCAGCCTCGCTTCGCTGTCGGCCGCCAGGCAGGCCGATGCCATGGCATACTTCTTCAAATCTGCGCCCGCCGCGGCGGTTCTGGCACCTTATCAGGCGGGCTGAGGCATGATCGTCAAAGTCAACCAACCCCTGCAGCGCGATCGTTCGACGGCGCTTGGCCCCGCCCCGGCCGGTCCCCGCCCGGAACGAGCGGCGCCGGAAGTCAGCTTCATCATCTGCACGCGCAACCGCGTCGCCGTGCTCGATGCCTGCATCAAGTCGGTGCAAGCC
>NZ_RZQP01000009.1:0-63291 GCF_003998165.1 Mesorhizobium sp. M7A.F.Ca.US.007.01.2.1
GAATAGGGGAATAGGGGAATAGGGGAATAGGTATTCCCTTCCCTACTTCCCTACTCCCCTACTCCCTTACTAAGCTGCCAGATCGCGCAGCACGTATTGCAGGATGCCGCCGTTCTTGAAGTAGTCGAGCTCATCCAGCGTATCGATGCGGCAGATGATCGGCACGTTCTTCACCGTGCCGTCGCCATAGGTGATTTTGGCGATCATCGTCTGGCGCGGCTTGATGGTGCTCAGTCCGTCGATCTCGACCAGCTCGTCTCCCTTGAGGTTGAGCGATGCCCATGAGGTGCCTTCCTCGAAGACGAAGGGGATGACACCCATGCCGACCAGGTTCGAGCGATGGATGCGCTCGAAAGACTGGGCGATGACCGCGCGGACACCGAGCAGATTGGTTCCCTTGGCCGCCCAGTCGCGCGACGAGCCGTTGCCGTATTCGACGCCGGCGAAGACGACCAGCGGCACGCCTTCCCTTTTGTACTCCATCGCCGCGTCGTAGATCGATTCCTCTTCCTTCGACGGGTAGTGGATGGTGTAGCCGCCCTCGCGGCCGTTCTCGCCCAGCATGTGGTTGCGGATGCGGATGTTGGCGAAGGTGCCGCGCATCATCACCTCGTGATTGCCGCGCCGCGTGCCGTACTGGTTGAAGTCGGCGACGCCGACGCCGTGGTCGGTGAGGTATTTGCCGGCCGGCGACGCTGCCTTGATCGATCCGGCCGGCGAGATGTGATCGGTGGTGATCTTGTCGCCGAACAGGCCGAGCACGCGGGCGCCCTTGATGTCGCCGATCTTGCCGAAACCTGATGTCATGCCGGCGAAATAGGGCGGGTTCTGCACATAGGTCGAGTTGTCGTCCCAGGCATAGGTCTGGCCTTCCGGCGCCTTGACGTTCTGCCAGTACTCGTCGCCCTTGAAGACGTCGGCATATTTGCGGGCGAACAGCTCGCGGGTGACGTTCTTCTCGATGAACTCCTGGATTTCGGCCGAGCTTGGCCAGATGTCCTTGAGGTAGACCGGCTCGCCGTTCTTGTCCTCGCCGAGCGGCTCTGTCGTGAGGTCCTTGGTGACAGTTCCGGCCAGCGCATGCGCGACGACCAGCGGCGGCGAGGCCAGATAGTTGGCCTGCACGTCAGGCGAGACACGGCCTTCGAAGTTGCGATTGCCGGACAGGACCGCGGCGGCGATCAGGCCCTTGTCGTTGATGGTTTTGGAGATCGGCGCCGGCAGCGGGCCGGAATTGCCGATACAGGTGGTGCAGCCGAAGCCGACCAGGTTGAAGCCGATCTGGTCGAGCTCCTTCTGCAGGCCGGATTTCTCCAGATATTCGGCGACCACCTGGCTGCCGGGAGCCAGCGAGGTCTTCACCCACGGCTTCTGCTTCAAACCGAGCCGGTTGGCATTGCGGGCCAAAAGACCGGCGCCGATCAGCACGCTCGGGTTCGAGGTGTTGGTGCAGGAGGTGATGGCGGCAATGACGACATCGCCGTGACCGAGATCATGGTCGGTGCCTTCGACGGCATAGCGCTTGGAGATTTCGGCCGCCTTCTTGTATTCGGTCTCCATCGCCTTGGCGAAGCCTTCCGGAATGCCTTCCAGGGCGACGCGGCCTTCCGGTCGCTTGGGGCCGGCCATCGACGGCACGACGGAGCCAAGTTCGAGCTCGAGCAGATCAGTGAAGACAGGGTCGGCCGAGCCGGTTTCACGCCACAGGCCCTGCGCCTTGGCATAGGCCTCGACCAGCGCGATGCGGTCCTCGCTGCGGCCGGACATTGTGAGATAGCGGATGGTTTCCGAGTCGACCGGGAAGAAGCCGCAGGTGGCGCCATATTCGGGGGCCATGTTGCCGATGGTGGCGCGGTCGGCCAGCGTCATGTTGGAGAGGCCCGGGCCGAAGAACTCGACGAACTTGCCGACGACCCCCTTCTTGCGCAGCATCTGGGTGACGGTGAGCACGAGGTCGGTGGCGGTGACGCCCTCTTTCAGCTTGCCGGTGAGGCGGAAGCCGATGACTTCCGGCAGCAGCATGGAGACCGGCTGGCCGAGCATGGCCGCCTCGGCCTCGATGCCGCCGACGCCCCAGCCGAGCACGCCCAGGCCGTTGATCATGGTGGTGTGCGAATCGGTGCCGACGCAGGTGTCGGGATAGGCTGTGGTTTCGCCGTCCTCGGTGTTGGTCCACACCACCTGGCCGAGATATTCGAGGTTGACCTGATGGCAGATGCCGGTGCCAGGCGGCACGACGCGGAAGTTGCGGAACGCCTGCTGGCCCCATTTCAGGAATTTGTAGCGCTCCTCGTTGCGCTCATATTCCAGCTCGACATTGCGGGCGAAGGCCATCGGCGTGCCGAATTCGTCGACGATGACGGAATGGTCGATGACGAGGTCGACCGGCACCAGCGGGTTGATCTTCTGCGGATCGCCGCCGAGCGAAGCCATGGCGTCGCGCATTGCGGCAAGATCGACCACGGCCGGAACGCCGGTGAAATCCTGCATCAGCACGCGGGCCGGCCGATAGGCGATCTCGACGCCGGCGGTGCCCTTGTCGGTCAGCCAGCCGGCCACCGCCTGGATCGATTCCTTGGTGACGGAGCGGCCGTCTTCGTTGCGCAGCAGGTTTTCCAGCAGCACCTTCATCGAATAGGGCAGCTGCGAGATGCCGGTAAGGCCGTTCTTTTCGGCCTCGATGAGATCGAAATAGGCATATTCAGCGCCGCCTGCGGTCAGCGTGCGGCGGCAATTGAAACTGTCGAGGGATTTTGACACGTGCGATCCTTGTCTGTTCAGCCTGAAAGGGAACGGACGCCGATGGCATGCAATCACGCGCAAAGGTGCGGGTACGGCCATTTCCGCTGTCCGTTCCCAAGCAACCCGAGCCGTTCAAGGCGGCGCGTGCGCTGGTTCGGCGCTAATTCTGTTCCCGTGCCGACCGCTGGCACGGATGCACCGCATATAGAGAATTTTCTGGAATAGTTCTAGACAGTTGGAAAGCAATTTTGTGCGATGCGGCAGCGGCCGCGACACATGGTTTCAGGGCAGGCGAGGAATGCGGCTGATCGCCGAAAATCTGGGCGGCGAGCGAGGCGGCGACGCGGTGTTTTCCGGCATCGGCTTTGCCTTGGAGCAGTGTCAGGCGCTTATCGTCACCGGGCCGAACGGATCGGGCAAGTCGACCTTGCTGCGGATCATCGCCGGGCTGCTGCCGGCGGCGGAAGGCAGCGTGAGGATTGAGGGCGTCATGAAGGTTGAAGACGGGGGCGAAGCGTTTCCGTCTGTCGCCTCGGCCTGTCACTATCTCGGCCACCAGAACGCAATGAAGCCGGCGCTCAGCGTGGCGGAGAATTTGCGCTTTTGGCGAGACTTCAATGGCGACGGACAGCTCGGCGTCGAAGAGGCGCTGGAAACGGTCGGGCTCGGCGGCATCGGCCACCTGCCGTTCGGCTATCTATCGACCGGGCAGCGGCGCCGCGCGGCGATCGCCAGGCTTTTGGTCAGCCACCGGCCATTGTGGCTGCTGGACGAGCCGACGGCGGGGCTGGACAAGGCGGCGGAGGCGCGGTTTGCGGGGTTGATGGCGAGGCATTGCGCGGATGGCGGGATGATTGTCGCGGCGACGCATCTGCCGCTCGGGATCGAGGGGATGGAGTTGAGGATGGGGGAAGCCGGTTGATGGTGTCTGGGCGAAAGCATCTCAAACCATGCTAGCGCTCTTCCTGCGCGACATCCGCCTCAACATTCGTGCCGGCGGCGGAGCGCTGACCGGGGTCATCTTCTTCCTCGCCGTCATCGTCACCATCCCGTTCGGGGTCGGGCCGGACCTGAAGCTGCTGGCCCGCATCGGACCGGCCATCCTGTGGATCGGCGCGCTGTTGTCCTGCCTGCTCGGGCTCGACCGGTTGTTCCAGGCCGATCGCGAGGACGGTTCGCTCGATCTCCTGGTGCTCGGCAACGATCGCCACATGCTGGCCTTGACGGTGCTGGTGAAATGCCTGGCGTATTGGGCGGGCAGCGTGCTGCCGCTGGTCATTGCGGCTCCCTTGCTCGGCCTGTTCATGAACATGGAGCCGCTCGGCATCGGCGCCACGGCGCTGACGCTGCTGGTCGGCACGCCGGCCATCACGTTCATCGGCGCCGCCGGTGCGGCGGTGGCGGTGGCGCTGCCGCGTGGCGGGCTGCTGATCTCGGTGCTGGTGCTGCCACTGACCATCCCGGTGCTGATCTTCGGCGTTTCGGCAAGCTATGGGGCGACCGCCAATCCCGACCCGTTTCTGCAGCCCTTCCTCATTCTTGCCGCGCTGACCCTGTTTCTTGGCGTGCTGGGTCCGGTCTCGGCGGCGCTGGCGCTGCGCCATGGCACGGATTGACGCGGCGTATGACTGCGGATTGCGAAGCCGACGGAGCGAGGCTAAGGAAAAGCATGTCTAGACTGGGCGACATGATCGGTTTGGAAGGCCGCACTTCAGCGGGGCCTGCCGCATGAGTGCGCATGCACTCTACGTGACCGCCGCCTATGGCATCACTGCCGTGGTGCTCGCCGGATTGATCGGCTGGATCCTGCTTGACCAGCGGGCGCGCAAGCGTGAGCTTGCCGAACTGGAGGCGTCCGGCGTAAGGCGTCGCTCCGACAAGGTCGCCAAGCCATGAGCACCGAAACGGAAACGCCGCCGCCCAGTCGTCGCCTGTTCGTGCTTCTGCCGCTGCTGATCTTCCTCGGCCTGGCCGGACTGTTCCTGTCGCAGCTGCTGTCGGGGCGCGATGCTTCGGAAGTGCCGTCGGCCCTGATCGGCCTGCCTGCGCCGCAAACCAGCCTGCCGGCGCTGGAGGGCTCAAACCTGCCGGGGCTCCATTCGAAAACCTTCGCCGGCAAGGTCACATTGGTCAACGTCTTCGCGTCGTGGTGCGCGCCATGCCGCGAAGAGCACCCGGTGCTTCTGGCGTTGTCGCAGGATAAGCGTTTCACCATGGCAGCGCTGAACTACAAGGACCGGCCCGAAAACGCACGCCGGTTCCTCGGCGATCTCGGCAATCCGTTCCAGGCGATAGGGGTCGACGAAGCGGGCCGCGCGGCGATCGACTGGGGCGTCTACGGCGTGCCGGAAACTTTCGTCATCGGCAAGGACGGCAAGATCGCCTACAAACATGTCGGCCCGCTGACGCCCGAGACGGTGCAGGCGTTGCTGTTGCCGCAGATCGACAAGGCACTGGCGGCGCATTGATATTCAGGTGATGCCGGCCTGCAAACAGCGGCTTCCTGCGCGTCCGGTGCTCGCGTACCAAAAGTACGCTCCGCTCCGGTTCTCGGAAACCACCGTTTTCGACTCGGCCTGACCTGAATCTCAACGCACCTTGGCGGCGCGTCTTATCGGGCTTGAGATCAGCCGTAGATCTGCTTGTGGATCTGGTAGAGCATTTCCGAGCGGTCGGCGCGCATGTCGGCCAGATCGCGGCTGGAAAAGCTGTCGATTTCGGCGACAAGGCGGTTGTAGTGCTTGCGCTTGGCAATGCTGTTGCGAGCGCGGGTCATGAGACTGTCGAGGATCATAGCAAGGTTCCTTTTTGGCGCCGCATTTCGGCGGCGGTTTCTTCCTCCCTTGATCGATACGAAGCATGACATAGTAATGGTGCATTGCAAAAAGAAGATGTTGCAATGCACCATTGCGCTGGACGCATAGCCGCTTAATGCGGCGCTAACGTCATGCGCAGAGCCGGCAAGCGATCTTTTGTGCGACACTGTGCGTACCCACATTGCCTTCTGTCCCTCCGGCTGGCTTGATCCCTGTCATTGATGCCGGGAGGAAAGCATGGCGGCCGCAGACTATTATGAAATTCTCGATCCGCGCTTCGCGCGCCTGTTCAACGGCAACGCGCAGGTCGAGAAGCTGTTCACCGGATGCCAGTGGGCGGAGGGGCCGGCCTGGTTCGCCGCCGGCCGCTATGTCGTCTGGTCCGACATCCCCAACAATCGCATGCTGCGTTATGACGAGACCGACGGCAATGTCAGCGTCTTCCGGCAGCCGTCCGGCAACTCGAACGGCAACACCGTCGACCGGCAGGGCCGGCTGATCACCTGCGAGCATTCGGGCCGCCGCGTCAGCCGCACCGAGTTCGACGGCTCGGTCACCACGATCGCGGCCAAATGGAAAGGCAAGCGGCTGAATTCGCCCAACGACGCGGTGGTGAAATCCGACGGTTCCATCTGGTTCACCGATCCAAGCTACGGCATCGATACGGATTATGAGGGCGACAGGGCTGAGAGCGAAATCGGCGCCTGCCACGTCTACCGGGTCGATCCCGGCACCGGCGAGGTCGAAGCCGTCATCACCGACATGGTCAGGCCCAACGGCCTCGCCTTCTCGCTGGACGAGAGCAAGCTTTATGTCGTCGATACCGGCCGCACGCATGGCGCGCAGAATCCGGCGCATATGCGGGTGTTCAATGTCGGCAAGGGCGGCAAGAAAGTCTCCGGCGAAAAAGTCTTCGCCGACTGCACCGCCGGCCTGTTCGACGGCTTCAGGCTCGACGAGGACGGCCGCATCTGGACCAGTGCCGCCGATGGCATCCATTGCTACGATCCGGACGGCACGCTGATCGGCAAGGTCAAGGTGCCGGAAGTCACCGCCAATTGCGTGTTCGGCGGCAACAAGCTGAATTGCCTCTACATCGCCGGCACCACGTCGCTCTACATGGTGCGGCTGATGGTCAACGGCGCCAAGACATACTGAGAGTTGAACACTGGCGACCGTTCGACGGTTTCATCGAAGCGGGTCGTGAGCACGAACATCCCCGGGAGGACAAGAAATGCCATTCGTCAACATCCGCATCGTCAAGGAAGTGATCGCCGCCGATCCGGCGGGCAAGAAGGCGGATATCGCCAAGAAGGTCACCGCGGCCATCATGGACGCCACCGGGCTGAGCAACGACGATGTCTGGGTGGTTTTTGAAGAGGTCAACGCCCGCGATTGGTACGTGGGGAAGACCGATGTGGAGACGCTGCGAAAGGGGTAGTGCGCGATCTTTCCTTCTCCCCTTGTGGGAGGTGGATCGGCGCGCAGCGCCGAGACGGTTGAGGGGTGGGTGACGGATTGCCGTCGGTGCCAAGCTGGAACACACCCTCATCCGACCTCGCTTCGCGAGGCCACCACCCTGGGGCGAGCAACGGGTCTCGCCCCGTCCTTCAGACCCCACAAGGGGAGAAGGAAGAGAGGCCGCCGCTCAACGCGAGCGGATAAACTCCGCGAAGGCATTCAGTGCATCATGCATCGCCTGCCGGTTCGCCGGCGCCGCCAGGATGCCCGCCACCTCCGGCGGCTTCCTGCCGAGCAGGGCGATCTCCAGCACATCGTCGTAAAGCGCGAACGACATGGTGCGCATGATCTCGGCCAATGCGGCGCGGGCGAACAGCGAGCGCGGCGAGGCGTGTACCAGCATGGCGGGCTTGGCGACGGCGGCATCGCGCGAGACCAGCCAGTCGAGCGCGTTCTTCAGCCCGCCCGGCACGCCATGGGCATATTCCGGACAGGAGACGATCAGGCCGTCGGCTCGACTGACGGCATCGATCAGCTTGGAGGCTTCGAGCGGCCTCCGCTCGCCTTCATCGTCGGGATTGAAGATCGGCAAACGGCCAAGCCCGTCATGGACGGTGACGCGGCAGCCGGACGGCGCTTCGCGCGCCAGTGCGGCGATCAGCGCCGAATTTGTGGAGGCCGCGCGCAGGCTGCCGGAAATGGCAAGGATGTTCAGCAAGGTATGGAATCGGTCCAGACGCGAATCGCGTCCGCAAAAACTACCACATCGTCTTCTTGTATTCCTCGTCGAGCCAGCGGTCGGTCGCCTCGGCGGAATCGGCAACCGCCAGCTGATCGCGCATGATCTGGCCGAGCGTCGGCAGCGTCGCGCGGTCGTACCAGGTTTCCGGCTTCCACAAATCCGAGCGCATGAAGGCTTTTGCGCAGTGCATGTAGGCCGCCTTGACGCTGACCACGACAACGCTTTGCGGCTCCCTGCCGTCGACGGCGAGCCGTTCGCGCAGATTTGCGTCGACGGTGATGCGGGCATCGCCGTTGACGCGCAGCGTCTCGTTCATGCCGGGGATGAGGAAGAGCAGCCCGACCGAGGGATTGACGAGGATGTTTTCCAGCGTGTCGAGCCGGTTGTTGCCGGGCCGGTCGGGAATGGCGATGGTGGTGTCGTCCAGAACGGTGGCAAAGCCCGGTTTGTCGCCCTTCGGCGTCACGTCGGCATTGCCGGCACCGTCGGACGAGCCAATCAGCACGAATGGGCTCTTGCCGATGAAGGAGCGGCAATGGCCGTCAAGTTTTTTCAGCTCCTTGCGGATAGAACCGTCGGTCGGCCGTGGCGTCTTGTAGATCGTCCTCAACTGGTCGCGCGTGGTGACGAATTCCATGGCCCTTTCCCCTTATTTGCAGGCTCTATTTCCCGGCCTTCTCTTCTTTGCCGGTCTTGTCGTCCAGCGAATGGCGCAGGATCAGCGGCATCTGGCTGAAGGTGAACAGAAGCGTGATCGGCATGATGCCCCAGACTTTGAAAGTAACCCAGGCGTCGGTGGAAAAATTGCGCCACACCACCTCATTGACGATGGCCAGGAACAGGAAGAACAGGCCCCAGCGGAAGGTCAGCTTGCGCCAGCCTTCAGCGTCGAGGCTGAAGGCTGAATCGAAGACATAGCCAAGCAGCGACTTGCCGAAGTACAGGCCGCCGAGCAGCACCCCGCCGAACAGCGTGTTGACGATGGTGGGCTTCATCTTGATGAAGATGTCGTCCTGCAGATAGAGCGTCAGCGCGCCGAAAATGAAGACGACGACGCCCGACACCATCGGCATGATCGGCAAGGTGCGGGTGAGCAGCCACGAGGCGATCAGCGCGATTGCCGTGGCAGCCATGAACAGGCCGGTGGCGACGAAGATCGGCCCGCCGAACTCGGCCAGAACAGGGAATTTCTGCACCAGCCATCCGCTGCGCGCATTGGCGAAGAAGAACACCATCAACGGACCCAGCTCCAGCACCAGCTTGAGCAGCGGATTGACGCCTTCCTTCTTCTGCTTCTGCGGGTCCGACGGATCGCGTTCGAGAATGGGTGGGTTCATGGAATCTCTTTCTTGCGCATGATCTGATCCAAAAAGTCTGCAACTTTTTGGGACATGCTTGTTAAGCTACTCCAGCGATCGCCCTGGCGAATTCGCTTGCCGAGAAAGGTTCGAGGTCGTCGACCTGTTCGCCGACGCCGATGAAATAGACCGGCAATTTGTGCTTTGCCGCGATCGCCACCAGAATACCGCCGCGCGCCGTGCCGTCCAGCTTGGTCATCACCAGGCCGTTGACGCCGGCGATATTGCGGAAGATCTCGACCTGGTTGAGCGCGTTCTGGCCGGTGGTGGCGTCGACCGTCTGCAGCACGGTGTGCGGCGCTTCCGGATCGAGCTTGCCGAGCACGCGGACGATCTTTTCGAGCTCGGCCATCAGTTCGGTCTTGTTCTGCAGACGGCCGGCGGTGTCGATGATCAGCACGTCGGAGCCGGCCTCTTTCGCCCGCTCGAATGCATCATAGGCAAGGCCGGCGGCATCGGCGCCGAGCTTGGAGGCGATGACCGGCGATTTCGTCCGCTCGCCCCAGATCTTCAGCTGCTCGATGGCTGCCGCGCGGAACGTGTCGCCGGCGGCGAGCATGACCGACAGGCCGCCATCGGTCAGCTTGGCGGCGAGCTTGCCGATGGTGGTGGTCTTGCCGGTGCCGTTGACGCCAACCACCAGGATGACATGCGGCTTGTGCGAGAGGTCGAGCTCCAGCGGCATGGCGACATGGGCCAGCACTTTTTCCACCTCGGCCGCCATGATGGCGCGGACCTCGGTGTCGGAAACGTCCTTGCCGTAGCGGCTCGCGGCCAGCGCGTCGGTAACGCGCAAGGCCGTCTCCATGCCGAGATCGGCGCGGATCAGCACATCCTCCAGGTCCTGCAAAGTCTCTTCGTCCAGCTTGCGCTTGGTGAAGACGCCGGCAATGTTGCCGGTCAGTTCCTTGGACGAGCGGGCAAGCCCGTCCTTCATGCGCTGGAACCAGGAGCGCCTCGGTGCCGGCTCCGGCGCCTTTTGCGGCTCGGCCTTCTGCTCGACCTTCTTGGTGACGGTCACCTTGCCGGGGGCGGCTTTCGGCTCCGGCGCGGGTGGTGGAAGAGGCTGCGGCTCGGGCGCAATTTCCGCAATGACCGGCTGCGATTCGATCGGCGCAGGCTGGCGAATGGGAGGTGCGATTTCGGCGGCGGGTGCTTCGGGCGTCGGCGCTGAAACTTCTTCCTTCTCCCCGTCGCTATACGGGGAGAAGGTGCCGGCAGGCGGATGAGGGGCGGCGCCGGCCTTTGAAGACGGCTGAAGAGGGGACGGCGCCGGTGTGGGCACCTCGATCGGCGCTGGTGTTTCTGCCGGAACCTCGGCCGGCGTCGGCACTTCGACCGGGGCCGGCTCCGGCCGCTTTTCCGGGCGTGACGGGACGATCTCCGGTTCGGCCGGCGCCGGCGCTGGGACTTCTTGCGGCTGCCGTTCGGGCGTGGGTTCGGGAGTCGCAGGGGTGAGCGGAACTTCCTCGGGCGCCGGCGGCTCTGGAGTCTCTGGCGCGGGCGCCGGTTCTTCTTTCGGCGCGGGCTCCGGCAGAGGTTCCGGCTCGGAGGGAACAGTCGGCTCCGGTGCTGGCGGGATGGTCGGCTCCGGCGCGGGCACCGGTTCCTCGACAGGCGCCGGTTCCGGCGCAGGAATTACCTCCGGCTCGACCGTCGGCGTCGTTTCTGCCTCGGGCCGAGGCTCGTCGCGCTTCAAGAACTCCGGGACGACCTGTTCGGCCGCCGGCTTCAGCGCATCGAGTGCTTCCCATTTGATCGGCGGTAGCGGGGCGGTCTCGTCGATCCGTTCCTCGACCACCTCTTTCTTGCCGAACGAAAATATCTTCTTGAAAAAACCAGCCATGCTTTGCGTTTCTCAGGCGGCGCGGGCGGCAAGCGGCGCCGCGATCAGCCTGGTACCATCATGGCCCGATATATCGGCCTCGACGATCTCACCCGGTGCGCCCGTGCCGAGTGCGGCAAGCGTAAAACCCTCGGTGCGGCCAAGGCCGTCTCGCTCGATCAGGATCGACTGACGCGTACCGGTGAGCAACGACAGATGCCTGACATAGGCAACTTCACCGGCGGCGCGCAGCCGGGCGGCGCGCTGCTTGACCACCTCGCGGCGGAGCTGCGGCATGCGCGCGGCAGGCGTGCCTTCGCGTGGACTGAAGGGGAAGACGTGGAGATGGGTCAGGCCACACTCCTCGACAATTTTCTCCGAGTTCTCGAACATTTCGTCGGTCTCGGTCGGGAAGCCGGCGATGATGTCGGCGCCAAAGACGATACCGGGGCGCAGTTTGCGCACATCCTCGCAGAAGCGGATCGACTGATCGCGCAGATGCCTTCGCTTCATGCGCTTCAGGATCATGTCGTCGCCCGACTGCAGCGACAGATGCAGATGCGGCATCAACCGGGGCTCGGTGGCGATGGCGTCGAGCAAATCGTCGTCGGCCTCGATCGAATCGATCGACGACAGCCGCAGGCGCTTCACATCGGGCACCTGTTTCAGGATGGTCTTCACCAGTTTGCCGAGCTTCGGCGCGCCCGGCAGGTCGGCGCCGAATGAAGTCATGTCGACGCCGGTCAGAACGATCTCGGCATAGCCGTTGCCGGCGAGCCGCTTGACCTGCTCGACCACGGCGCCCATCGGCACCGAGCGCGAATTGCCGCGGCCGTAGGGAATGATGCAGAAGGTGCAGCGGTGGTCGCAGCCGTTCTGCACCTGGACGAAGGCGCGTGCGCGGCCCTCGATGGCGTCGACCAGGTGGCCCGCGGTCTCGCGCACCGAAAAGATATCGTTGACGCGCGCCTTCTCGGTGTCGTTGACGCCGAAATCCGGCAGCGCGCGGTAGGAATTCGCGTTCAGCTTCTCTTCATTGCCAAGCACGAGATCGACCTCGTCCATGGCGGCGAATTTTTCAGGCTCGGTCTGCGCGGCGCAGCCGGTGACGATGATGCGGGCCTGCGGGTTGTCTCGGCGCGCCTTGCGGATCGCCTGCTTGGCCTGGCGCACTGCTTCGCCTGTCACGGCGCAGGTGTTGAAGATCACGGCGCCACCTTCCAACGCGCCGAGGCCCGCACTTTCAGCCTCGCGCCGCATCACCTGCGATTCATAGGTGTTGAGCCGGCAGCCGAAGGTGACGACATCGATCCCCGGGGACACCGGGCTCTTGGGCAGAGCGGACATCAGGCCGCGCTTTCAGTGTCGCGGGCCCATGTCCCGATCGACGGGTCGAAGTTGCCGGAAAATTCCCATTCGGCGGCGCCGGTCAGGACCACGTGGTCATCGTCGCGCCATTCGACATGCAGCGTGCCGCCGCCTGGCGTCAACAGACTGACGCTGCGGCCGGTCCGGTTGGTGCGGGCCGCGGCCACGACGGCCGCGCAGGAGGCCGAGCCGCAGGCCTTGGTCAGGCCGGCGCCGCGTTCCCAGGTGCGGATGACCATTGTTTCGGGCGAAGTAACCTGAGCGATGGTTATGTTGGCGCGCTCGGGGAACATCGGGTGGTTCTCGAGCAGCGGACCGAAGCGGTCGAGCTCGTAGGACCAGACGTCGTTGTCGACCCAGAAGATCGCGTGCGGGTTGCCCATCGAAACGACCGAGGGTGAATGCAGCACGGGGGCGTCGATCGGGCCGATCTGCAGCTCGATCATGCGGGTGTCGCGGAATTCCTCGGCCAGCGGGATATCCTGCCAGCCGAAGCGCGGCGTGCCCATGTCGACCGAGATCGAACCGTCGGCGTGTTCGCGCGCATTGAGGATGCCCGCCACGGTCTCGAAGGTGAAGATCTTCTGGCCGGTCTCGGCGGCGAGCGCCTGGACGACGCAGCGCATGCCATTGCCGCAGGCCTGCGCACCGGTTCCATCGGAATTCAGGATGTCGATGAAAAAGGCGGTGCCAGACGTCCTGGCGTCATGGATCGCCATGATCTGGTCGAAGCTGGTCGCAGCATCGGCGTTCAGCGCAATCGCCGCCGCCGCCGTCACCCGATCGGCACGGCCACGCATATCGGCAACGATGATCTCGTTGCCGATGCCGTTCATCTTGGCGAAAGGGGCAGTGCTGGCCATTGCTCCGAAAAATTCCGTGTCCGTTTGGCGCTATATGGCGGAAACGGGCAGGAATTACCAGTGCGCAGCCGCTTGGTCTCGGCGAAAGCGCCGGACTTACGTGACCGCGAAAATGCCCAGCACCACCAGCAGGAAGATGATCAGAACGATGCCGATAAGGATACGCGCACCGGTGGCCGCGGCACCTGCCAGTGCCGGCATGCCGAGCAAGCTCGCCGCCGCGGCGACGATCAGGAGAATGATAATCCATTTGAGCATGACAATGCCTCGCAAACCGGCAGATATTTCAACCACATGAAAACGCGGTTGCAGCGCTGGGGTTCCGTCGAACCGATGCGGATCAGGGCGCTATGTGCTCCGGCACATCCCAGACCTCGCCCGGCCGCAAGGCGCGAAAGCGCTCGCGTGGGATGCCTTGATCGTCAAGCGCCTCGGTCAATTTGCGCGCCGGCTCGTCGATCGGCTCGTCGGTGAGCTGGAAGGTGCCCCAGTGACAGCCGGCGGCATGGGCGGCGTTGCGCAGCGTCATGCCTTGCACGGCTTCCCAGGGATTCTGGTGCTGCGGCGCCATGAACCAGCGCGGCTCATAGGCGCCGATCGGCAGGATGGCGAAGCGGAAACCGCCATGTTTCTCGGCCATCCGCCGGTAGTTGATGCCATCGTGGAAGCCGGTATCGCCGGCGAAATAGAGCTTGCCGTCAGGCGTTTCGACGACAAAGCCGGCCCAGAGCGCCATGCGCCGGTCTCGGGCGCCACGCGCCGACCAGTGATGCACCGGCTCGACATGGACGGCGGCGCCATTGCCGATCTCGACGCTGTCGCCCCAGTCATGCGCCGACAGTCGCATGCCGGGCACGGCGGCTTCGATGATGGCGTCGTTGCCGAGCGGAGTGAGCACCAGCGGGTCGTGGCCGGCCTTCAGCCGCTTCAACGTGGCGAGGTCGAGATGGTCATAGTGGTTGTGGCTGACCAGCACGAGGTCGATCGGCGGCAGGTCGGCAAAGGCGATGCCTGGCGCATTGATGCGTTTTGGTCCGGCGAAGGAAAGCGGCGAGGCGCGCAACGACCATACCGGATCGGTAAGGATGTTCAGACCGGCCGTCTGGACCAGCAAGGTGGAATGACCAACCATGGTCACTTCCAGCGCGGCGCCCTCGACCCTTGTCGCCGGCTTTGCCTGCGGAAAGGGGCTTGCATCGCTCGCCGGCCATTTCGAGCGCTGGCCATTCAACTGCCATTTCAGCAGGTCGGCGAAACGGCCGGGTGGCTGGCCGTCGGGATTGAAGAACAATGCGCCGTCGAAATGGTCGCTGGGCGGGCCGCTATAATAGCGATTGGCGGCTGTCTTTCTCGCGGCCAATTTTGCGGCTCCGGCAGGTGTTTCGTTTTCCAGACATAGGCGCTAAGGCGGCTCGCGCAAGCGTCCAACCGTCGATGTCGGCGCTGCACTGCTTTGACCGGATCCCCAGGCGACGCGCGACAAGCGGTCAGCCGCCGCGATTGCGATAAATTTGCAACAATTCTTGCTGCAAACTGTATTTTAACCATATCGGGTTGAAATTTCGCCACCTTCTCCATCTTGGTGGGGGTGAGATTGTGCGGACGGCTTCCCCCCAGCCGGATCCGACGGAGGTTGGAATGACTTTTTCGAAAACCGGTCTGGTGGCCGTATCGCTGGCGGCGCTCGTTGCGAGCGGCTGTTCGACCTCGCGTTTCTCCTCGATGGATGACCAGCAGCCGGCACCGCTGGAGGCCGCGCCCGCCGGCAAGGTGACGGCGAACCAACTGCCGCCGCCGGCATCGCCCGGCACCACCGACCCGTCTCAATTCCCGACCGCTCCTGCGAACACGCAGGTCGCCGCGCTGCCTTCGGATGGTTCGGCGCCGGCCGGCGCTTCGGACGTGACTGCCGCCAGCGTCGCCGGTGTCTGGAACGCCAGCGTTGCGGGCCAGAGCTGCAAGGTGGCGACACCGCAGACCAAATTCGGCGCCGGCTTCCGCGCCGGGCCGCTGCATTGCCCGGCGCCGATGGACGGCGTCAAGTCGTGGAACGTCGCCGGCAAGCAGCTGACGCTCTATGACGAGAGTGGCGGTGCGCTGGCGCGGCTCTATTCCTCGGGCGGCTCGAAATTCGACGGCCAGACTTCCAACGGCCAGCCGATTTCGCTTACAAGGTAGGCTAATGCATGTCGCCCAAAAGTGGCCGCGGTTTTGGGAAAACAAAGATCTAAAGCGGGTCGTCTGAATCCGTTCAGACACGACCGCTTTAGTCCTCCGAATGCATGTCGCGCAGAAGTGACCCCGGTTTCGGGACAGCGACATGCATAAACAAATGACGTGACCGATGCATCTGCGTGACGGCCTCCAGACCCATGCGACCGTCAGGCAGCGCTACGAGCATCTGGTGGAAACCGGTACGATCGACCGCGATCCGGCGCAGGAACGGATCGTTGCGGCGCTCGACCGGCTGACCGATGAGATCTCGGCCAAGCGGCTGGCGCATAAGTCGAGCGCGCTGGGCTGGCTGTTCGCCCGCAAGCGCGAGACGCATGAGGCCGTCAAAGGCCTTTACATCCATGGCGGCGTCGGTCGCGGCAAGACCATGCTGATGGACATGTTCTTCGACTTGCTGCCGGTGCGGCGCAAGCGCCGCGTCCACTTCAACGACTTCATGGCGGACGTGCAGGACCGTATCCAGAAGCACCGGCAGGCGCGCAAGAATGGCGACGTCAAGGAGGACGCCCCGATCCCGCCGGTGGCCAAGGCCCTTGCCGAGCAAGCCTGGGTGCTGTGCTTCGACGAGTTCTCGGTCACCGACATCGCCGACGCGATGATCCTGTCCAGGTTGTTTTCGGCGCTGTTTGCCAGCGGTGTGGTGCTGGTCGCCACCTCGAATGTGGCGCCGGAAAACCTCTACAGCGACGGGCTGAACCGTCAGCTTTTCCTGCCCTTCATCGGCATACTGGAGCGGCACACACAGGTGCTGGCGCTCGATGCCGACAAGGACTACCGGCTGGAAAAGCTCGCCCGGACACCGGTCTATGTCACGCCAGCCGATGCGGCGGCGGACCAGCTACTCGACGAGGCCTGGCAAGCCATGACGCGCAACGCGCCGACCGCCGAGACATCGATTGCCCTCAAAGGGCGGCAGGTGATCGTGCCGCGTGCGGCAGGCGATGCGGCGCGGTTCTCCTTCGCCGATCTCTGCGAAAAGCCGCTTGGCGCGCGCGATTTCCTGGCGATCGCCGGGCGCTTCTCAACCATTTTCATCGACCACGTCCCGGTGCTCGGCGAAGGCAAGCGCAACGAGGCCAAACGCTTCATCCTTCTGATCGACACGCTCTACGACCATCATGTGCGGCTGGTGGTGAGCGCCGAAGCCCCGCCGCAAGCGCTTTATGCCGCCAAGCGCGGCGTGGAGGTCTTCGAGTTCGAGCGCACCGCATCGCGGCTGATCGAGATGCAAAGCCGCGACTGGCTGGAGAATTGGGCGGAGCGGCAGAAAGGGAAGCCGGCGCCAGAGGCACAGCAGGCGCAGGCCTGAATTTCCAGGGAATGCGTCGGTAGCGATCCTTTGCCCCCCTCTGTCATGCCAACGTCTACAACTCGAACCTCCTCGGCCACCCGCATCACAAGGGCGTCATTACCCGCATTCAGCCTTACGATTTCCATCTTCGTCGGTTATTTCCCCCCAAGTCGGCTTACAAACTTTGACGTTTACGTAAATCCCAAATGATCTAACCGATTGAAAACACTGACGCCAAAATAATCGTTTGAATTTTTTCCGTGCCGGGGCTATTGGGTGCGGCGAAAATTCGCGGTTCCCCGCAGCATTCCGGCCTCTTCTTCGACGCCGCCATCAAGTCACAGAGATTTGAGACGTCGTCACCGACAAAGGGAAAACATCCTCACATGGCACGCAACAAAATAGCGCTTATCGGCTCTGGCATGATCGGCGGCACGCTCGCTCACATGATCGGCCTCAAGGACCTCGGCGACGTGGTGCTGTTCGATATTGCCGAAGGTATCCCGCAGGGCAAGGGGCTCGATATCGCGCAGTCGTCGCCGGTCGATGGCTTCGACTCCAGGCTCACCGGCATCAACGACTATGCCGGCATCGAAGGCGCCGACGTCTGCATCGTCACCGCCGGCGTGCCGCGCAAGCCCGGCATGAGCCGCGACGACCTTTTGGGCATCAACCTCAAGGTCATGGAGCAGGTCGGCGCCGGGCTGAAGAAGTATGCGCCGAAGGCTTTCGTCATCTGCATCACAAACCCGCTCGACGCCATGGTCTGGGCGCTGCAGAAATTCTCAGGCCTGCCCAACAGCCACGTCGTCGGCATGGCCGGCGTGCTCGACAGCGCGCGCTTCCGCTATTTCCTGGCCGAGGAATTCAAGGTCTCGGTCGAGGACGTCACCGCCTTCGTGCTCGGCGGCCACGGCGATTCCATGGTGCCGATGATCCGCTACTCGACGGTATCGGGCATTCCGCTGCCCGACCTCATCAAGATGGGCTGGACCTCGAAGGAGAAGCTCGACCAGATCGTGCAGCGCACCCGCGACGGCGGCGCCGAGATCGTCGGCCTGCTCAAGACCGGCTCGGCCTATTACGCGCCGGCCGCTTCGGCGATCTCGATGGCCGAAGCCTATCTCAAGGACAAGAAGCGCGTGCTGCCCTGCGCGGCGTATCTCTCCGGCCAGTATGGCGTCAAGAATACCTATGTCGGCGTTCCCGTGGTCATCGGCGCCGGCGGCGTCGAGCGCATCATCGAGATCGAGCTCAACAAGAGCGAGCAGAAGATGTTCGACTCCTCCGTGGCGACGGTGCAGGGCCTGACCGAGGCCTGCGTCAAGATCGCGCCGCAACTCGCCTCCAAATGAATCTCCAGTAAGTGAACCCCCAGTCGATCCGGAGACCATACAGATGAACATCCATGAGTATCAGGGCAAGGCACTGCTGAAGTCGTTCGGCGCGCCGGTGGCCGAAGGCGTGCCGGTGTTCAAGGCGAGCGAAGCGGAAGCCGCCGCCAAGGCGCTGCCGGGCCCGCTCTATGTGGTGAAGAGCCAGATCCATGCCGGCGGCCGCGGCAAGGGCAAATTCACCGAGCTCGGCCCGGACGCCAAGGGCGGCGTGCGGCTGGCGAAATCGGTGGCCGATGTCGTCGCCAACGCCAACGAGATGCTGGGCAACACTCTGGTGACCAAGCAGACCGGCCCGGCCGGCAAGCAGGTCAACCGCCTCTATATCGAAGACGGCGCCGACATCGAACGCGAGCTCTATCTGTCGATCCTGGTCGACCGTTCGGTCGGCCGCATTGCGTTCGTCGTCTCGACCGAAGGCGGCATGGACATCGAAGCGGTTGCCCATGACACGCCCGAAAAGATCATCACCGTCGCCATCGATCCGGAAAAAGGCGTCACATCGGCCGACCTGAAGGCGCTCAACGGCGCGCTCAAGCTCGACGGCGATGCGGCCAAGGACGGCGATACGCTGTTCCCGATCCTCTACAAGGCCTTCGTCGAGAAGGACATGAGCCTGCTCGAGGTCAATCCGCTGATCGTCATGAAGAACGGCCGGCTGCGCGTGCTCGACGCAAAAGTGTCGTTCGACAACAACGCGCTGTTCCGTCACCCCGACGTGCTCGAACTGCGCGACACCACCGAAGAGGACGAGAAGGAAATCGAGGCGTCGAAATACGACCTCGCCTATGTCGCGCTCGACGGCAATATCGGCTGCATGGTCAACGGCGCCGGCCTTGCCATGGCGACGATGGACATCATCAAGCTCTATGGCGCCGAACCCGCCAACTTCCTCGATGTCGGCGGCGGTGCGTCCAAGGAAAAAGTGACGGCGGCGTTCAAGATCATCACCAGGGATCCGGCGGTCAAGGGCATCCTGATCAACATCTTCGGCGGCATCATGAAGTGCGACATCATTGCCGAGGGCGTCATTGCCGCGGTCAAGGAAGTCGGCCTGGAAGTGCCGCTGGTGGTGCGCCTGGAAGGCACCAATGCCGAGCTGGGCAAGAAGATCATCAACGACAGCGGCCTGAACGTGGTGTCGGCCGACGATCTCGACGATGCAGCCAAGAAGATCGTGGCGGCGGTGAAGGGCTGATCTGGTGCCTCCGCATAAGATAAACCTGCTCGAGGCTGCGGATCAAAAGATCAAGAAGGTCTTCGATCCGCATATCGCCGGCGACGTCAACGACAGCCAGGCGAAGGTCGCCAAGTTCGGCGAGGTCTTCGACTGGCATGCGCATGACAATGAGGACGAAGCCTTCCTCGTGTTGCGTGGGCGTATCACCATCGATTTCCGCGACGGCCCGGTCGAACTCGGCGAGGGCGATTTCATCGTCGTGCCGCGCGGCGTCGAACACCGGCCGCGCTCGCTCACCGTCGAGCCCGTGGTGCTGATGTTCGAGCCGGCGACGACGCTCAACACCGGCAACGCCAAGAGCGACCTCACCGTCGCCGACTTGAAGCGGCTCTGACCATGTTTCCCTCGATCAACGGTTTTTAGAAAAGGGCTCCCATGTCCATCCTCGTCGACAAGAACACCAAGGTGCTGGTGCAGGGCCTGACCGGCAAGACCGGCACGTTCCACACCGAACAGGCGCTGGCTTATCACGGCACGAAAATGGTCGGCGGCATCCATCCCAAGAAGGGTGGCGAGACGTGGACCGGCGCGAAGGGCGAAAACCTGCCGATCTTCGCCACCGTCGCCGAGGGCAAGGAAAAGACGGGCGCCAATGCGTCCGTCGTCTATGTGCCGCCGGCAGGCGCCGCCGAGGCCATCCTCGAAGCGATCGAGGCCGAGATCCCGCTGATCATCTGCATCACCGAAGGCATACCGGTGATGGACATGATCAGGGTCAAGGCCAGGCTCGACCGTTCGACCTCGCGGCTGATCGGCCCGAACTGCCCGGGCGTGCTGACGCCCAACGAATGCAAGATCGGCATCATGCCCGGCAACATCTTCCGCAAGGGCTCGGTCGGCGTTGTTTCGCGGTCGGGAACGCTTACCTATGAGGCAGTGTTCCAGACCACCAATGTCGGCCTCGGCCAGACCACCGCCGTCGGCATTGGCGGCGACCCCGTCAAAGGCACCGAGTTCATCGACGTGCTCGAGATGTTCCTCGCCGACGAGGAGACCAAGTCGATCATCATGATCGGCGAGATCGGCGGTTCGGCCGAGGAAGACGCCGCGCAGTTCCTCAAGGACGAAGCCAAGCGGGGCCGTAAGAAGCCGATGGCCGGCTTCATCGCCGGGCGCACGGCGCCGGCCGGCCGCACCATGGGCCACGCCGGCGCGGTCATCTCCGGCGGCAAGGGCGGCGCCGAAGACAAGATCGCGGCAATGGAATCGGCCGGGATAAAAGTTTCGCCGTCGCCGGCAAGGCTGGGCACGACCTTGGTCGAAGCGATCAAAGGGTAAGGGAATAGGGGAGTAAGGGAGTAGGGCAGTAGGGAAAATAGCAGCGGCAAAAAGCCCTACTCCCCTATTCCCTTATTTCCCTACTCCCCTCCAAAAACAGGAGACGGAGCCGGGCTCCGCGGACAAAAATGGCAAGACAAGATCAGGCCAACGACCAATTTTCTCTCACCTCTTTCCTCTATGGCGGCAATGCCGATTACATCGACGCGCTTTATGCCGCCTATGAGGACGATCCAGCCTCGGTCAATCCCGAATGGCAGGAGTTCTTCGCCGGGCTGAAAGACGATGCCGGCGATGTGCGCAGGAACGCCAAGGGCGCCTCCTGGGCCAAGCCCTCCTGGCCGCTGCAGGCCAATGGCGAATTGGTGTCGGCGCTCGACGGCAATTGGGGCATCGTCGAGAAGACGATCGAAAAGAAGGTCAAGGACAAGGCGGTCACCAATGGCGTCGTCCTGTCCGACGCCGACGTGCACCAGGCGACGCGCGATTCGGTGCGCGCCATCATGATGATCCGCGCCTACCGCATGCGCGGCCATCTGCACGCCAATCTCGATCCGCTCGGCATCGCCAAGCCGCTCGAGGACTACAACGAGCTGTCGCCGGAAAACTACGGCTTCACCGAAGCCGATTACGACCGGCCGATCTTCCTCGACAATGTGCTGGGGCTTGAATTCGGCAGCATCCGGCAGATGCTGGAAATCCTGACCCGCACCTATTGCTCCACGCTCGGCGTCGAGTTCATGCATATTTCCGACCCTGAGGAAAAGGCCTGGATCCAGGCGCGCATCGAGGGTGCCGACAAGGAGATCACCTTCACCGCCGCCGGCAAGAAGGCGATCCTGCAGAAGCTGGTCGAGGCTGAAGGCTTCGAGCAGTTCATCGACGTCAAGTACAAGGGCACCAAGCGCTTCGGCCTCGATGGCAGTGAGGCGCTGATCCCGGCGCTGGAGCAGATCGTCAAGCGCGGCGGCCAGCTCGGCATGAAGGAAATCGTGCTCGGCATGGCGCATCGCGGCCGGCTGAACGTGCTCTCCCAGGTGATGGCCAAGCCCCACCGCGCCATCTTCCACGAGTTCAAGGGCGGCTCTGCGGCACCCGATGAGGTCGAAGGCTCGGGCGACGTCAAGTACCATCTCGGCGCCTCGTCGGACCGCGAATTCGACGGCAACAAGGTGCATCTGTCCTTGACCGCCAACCCCTCGCATCTGGAGATCGTCGATCCGGTGGTGATGGGCAAGGCGCGCGCCAAGCAGGATTATCTGTTCGGCCGCAGCCGCGAGGAAATCGTGCCGCTGGAAGAGCGCGCCAAGGTGCTGCCGCTCTTGCTGCATGGCGATGCCGCCTTCGCCGGTCAGGGCGTGATCGCCGAGATCCTCGGCCTGTCCGGCCTGCGCGGCCACCGCGTCGCCGGCACGCTGCATTTCATCATCAACAACCAGATCGGTTTCACCACCAACCCGCGCTTTTCGCGCTCCTCGCCCTATCCGTCCGACGTCGCCAAGATGATCGAAGCACCGATCTTCCACGTCAATGGCGACGACCCGGAAGCCGTGGTGCACGCCACCAAGGTGGCGATCGAGTTTCGCATGAAGTTCTTCAAGCCTGTTGTGGTCGATATGTTCTGCTATCGCCGCTTCGGCCACAATGAGGGCGACGAACCGGCCTTCACCCAGCCGATCATGTACCGCAACATCCGCAACCACAAGACGACGGTGCAGATCTATGGCGACCGGCTGATCGCCGAGGGTCACCTCACCCAGGCCGAGCTCGACCAGTTGAAGGCCGACTGGCGGGCGCATCTGGAATCCGAATGGGAAGTCGGCCAGCATTACAAGCCCAACAAGGCTGACTGGCTCGACGGCGCCTGGTCGGGCCTGCGCACCGCCGACAACCAGGACGAACAAAGGCGCGGCAAGACCGCCGTGCCGGTCAAGACGCTGAAGGAAATCGGCAGGAAGCTGACCGAGGTGCCGAAGGATTTCGAGGCGCACAAGACGATCATCCGTTTCCTCGAAAACCGCCGCCAGGCGATCGAGTCCGGCGAAGGCATCGACTGGTCGACGGCCGAGGCGCTGGCCTTTGGCGCCATCCTGCTCGACGGCAATCCGATCCGCCTGTCGGGGCAGGATTCCGAACGCGGCACCTTCTCGCAGCGCCATTCCGTGCTCTACGACCAGCGCGACGAGACCCGCTACATCCCGCTCAACAATCTGTCGGCGGCTCAGGCCGGCTATGAAGTCATCAACTCGATGCTGTCGGAAGAGGCGGTTCTGGGCTTCGAATACGGCTATAGCCTGGCCGAGCCCAAGGCGCTGACCTTGTGGGAAGCGCAGTTCGGCGACTTCGCCAACGGCGCCCAGGTGGTGTTCGACCAGTTCATCTCGTCAGGCGAACGCAAGTGGCTCAGAATGTCGGGCCTCGTCTGCCTGTTGCCGCATGGCTATGAAGGCCAGGGTCCGGAACATTCCTCGGCCCGGCTCGAACGCTTCCTGCAGCTTTGCGCCGAAGACAACATGCAAGTCGCCAACTGCACCACGCCGGCCAACTACTTCCACATATTGCGCCGGCAGCTGAAGCGCGACTTCCGCAAGCCGCTGATTCTGATGACGCCGAAGTCGCTGCTGCGCCACAAGCGGGCGGTGTCGACGCTGCCGGAAATTTCGGGCGAAAGCTCGTTCCACCGGTTGCTGTGGGACGATGCGCAGCTGCTTTCCGGACAAGCGATCAAGCTGGTCAAGGATTCCAAGATCCGCCGCGTCGTGCTGTGTTCGGGCAAGGTCTATTACGACCTCTATGAGGAGCGCGAGAAGCGCGGCATCAACGACATCTATCTGCTGCGCGTCGAGCAGCTTTACCCGTTCCCGGCCAAGGCGCTGATCACCGAACTGTCGCGGTTCCGCAATGCCGAGATGGTGTGGTGCCAGGAGGAGCCCAAGAACATGGGCGCCTGGTCGTTCATCGACCCGTATCTGGAATGGGTGCTGGCGCATATCGACGCCAAGCATCAGCGGGTGCGCTACACCGGCCGTCCGGCCGCCGCCTCGCCGGCGACCGGACTGATGTCGAAGCATCTCGCCCAGCTCGCCGCCTTGCTCGAAGACGCGCTTGGTGAATAGAGAAGATCTGGGCGAACAACAGAACCGAAAGAAAACGGACAGGCACAATGGCTACCGAAATCCGCGTTCCCACTCTCGGCGAATCCGTCACTGAAGCGACCGTCGGCAAATGGTTCAAGAAGGTTGGCGATACAATCGCCGCCGATGAACCGCTGGTCGAGCTCGAGACCGACAAGGTGACGGTGGAGGTGCCTGCCGCCGCCGCCGGCACTCTGGGTGAGATCACCGTCAAGGAAGGCGAGACGGTCGGTGTCGGCGCGCTGCTGGGGTCGATTTCGGCAGGCGGCGCGGCCGCCGCGCCGGCGACCAAGCCGCAAGCGGTGTCGCAGGCCTCGTCGCCGGATGCGGCATCGACCGGCAAGCAGGCCGCGGCCGAGACCGCCAAGATCGCCGGCGATGCCGGCCCGGTCGAGCCGCGCACCATGCCACCGGCACCGGCCGCGGCGAAACTGATCGCCGAAAGCAATCTCTCGGTCGACCAGATCTCCGGTTCGGGAAAGCGCGGCCAGGTGCTGAAAGGTGACGTGCTCGACGCCATCTCCAAGGGCGCGCCGTCGCAGCCGGCCGAGACGCCGAAAGCAGCACCGGCACCGGTTGCCGTGCGGGCGCCGTCCTCGGGCGACGATGCATCGCGCGAGGAGCGCGTGCGCATGACCAAATTGCGCCAGACCATCGCGCGCCGCCTCAAGGAAGCGCAGTCGACCGCAGCCATGCTGACCACCTTCAACGAGGTCGACATGTCAGCGGTGATGGCGCTGCGCACCAAATACAAGGATGTGTTCGAGAAGAAGCACGGCGTGAAGCTCGGCTTCATGGGCTTCTTCACCAAGGCCGTCACGCACGCGTTGAAGGAAATCCCCTCGGTCAATGCCGAGATCGACGGCACCGATATCATCTTCAAGAACTATGCCCATATCGGCGTCGCCGTCGGCACTGAAAAGGGCCTCGTCGTGCCGGTGGTGCGCGATGCCGACCAGATGTCGATCGCCGAGATCGAGAAGGACATCGGCCGGCTGGGTATCGCCGCGCGTGACGGAAAGCTGTCGGTCGCCGACATGCAGGGCGGCACGTTTACGATTTCGAACGGCGGCGTTTACGGGTCGCTGATGTCGACCCCGATCCTCAACGCGCCGCAGTCGGGCATTCTCGGCATGCACAAGATCCAGGACCGGCCTGTCGTGGTCGGCGGCCAGATCGTCATCCGGCCGATGATGTACCTGGCGCTCAGCTACGATCACCGTATCGTCGACGGCAAGGAAGCGGTGACGTTCCTGGTGCGCGTCAAGGAAAGCCTGGAGGATCCGGAACGGCTGGTGCTTGATCTCTGAGGTCTGGTGCTGATCCGGCTGTTGGAATGTGTGCCGGAGGAAGGGATCTGCGCGGCAGAATGACGACCCGTTCCCTTAGCCTTTCCAAGGTGCTTTCGATCGGATCGATCGCGGCCGGCATGGTGCTGGCCGCTGCCGGCGCCCATGCCGCCTGCCCGATAGAACTCGCTGTCTATGGCGACGCCCAGAGCGGCAGCGAGATCGATTTCACGCCGACCGGCACCTCGGCGACCGTCACCAACAGCTTCCGGATGATCCTCGACAACAATGTGGTGCTGAACGGCATCGTCATGTGGAATGAAGGCGTATCGCGGCCGAACGGCGCGCTGATGCACAAATGCCCCGAGGGCGACGTCACCGGCGAGGAGCTTGCCGCCTGCACGCCCTGGCACGGCGTCATCTACACGGCGGATGAAAAGGGCAACATCGGACTGCTGCCGGCTGAAGGCGTCGAAGCGCCGAAGACGCTGATCCTGCCGGACCTCGGGCCGGCGTTGCGCCAATCCAGCGTCTATGGCGGCAGCGGATTTTCGAAAGTGCCGTGGGATGTGTTTGCCTTGAAGGGATGCCAGGAATGAGCGGGACGCAAAAGGTGCTGCTGGTCACCGGCGGCAGCCGCGGCATCGGCGCCGCGATCTGCCGGCTCGGATCGAAGGCCGGCTACCGGGTCGCGGTCAACTACGCTTCGAACCAGGAGGCCGCCAAGGCGCTGGTCGCCGAGATCGAGGCCGCCGGCGGCGAGGCTTTCGCGGTCAAGGGCGATGTCGGCAAGGAGTCCGATATCGTAGCCATGTTCGAGGCCGTCGACCGCGCCTATGGACGGCTCGATGCCTTCGTCAACAATGCCGGCATCGTCGACGTCAAGGCGCGCGTCGACGAGATGGATGTTTCGCGGCTGGAGCGCATGATGCGCATCAATGTCGTCGGCTCGTTCCTCTGCGCCCGCGAGGCGGTGAAGCGCATGTCGACCCGTCATGGCGGGTCGGGCGGATCCATCGTCAACATCTCGTCGGCCGCGGCGACATTGGGCTCGCCGGGCGAATATGTCGATTATGCCGCCTCCAAGGGCGCCATCGACACCTTCACCGTCGGGCTCGCCCGTGAGGTGGCGCTAGAAGGCATCCGCGTCAATGCGGTGCGGCCGGGCATCATCGACACGGACATCCACGCCTCCGGCGGGCAGCCGGACCGGGTGGAGCGGTTCCGCGATCTGCTGCCGATGACAAGAGCCGGTACAGTGGATGAAGTCGCGGGCGCGGTTCTCTATCTTCTCTCCGACGCCGCGTCCTATACGACGGGCGCGATCCTGAATGTAAGCGGCGGCCGCTGAGCGCTCTCAAGCAGATCGAGCATGATGTTATCCGAAAACCGCGTCACACTTTTCGGCATCATGCTCAAAACAGAAGGACAGTATCATGGCTTATGACGTCGTTATCATCGGATCGGGACCCGGCGGCTATGTCTGCGCCATCAAGGCGGCGCAGCTCGGGCTCAGGGTTGCGGTGGTCGAGAAGAACGCGACCTTCGGCGGCACCTGCCTGAACATCGGCTGCATCCCGTCCAAGGCGCTGCTCCATGCCTCCGAGATGTTCGCCGAGGCCGGCCACTCCTTCGACACGCTCGGCGTCGAGATATCGGCGCCGAAATTGAACCTGAAGAAGATGATGGCGCACAAGGATGCGACGGTGTCGTCGAACGTCAACGGCGTCGCCTTCCTGTTCAAGAAGAACAAGATCGACAGTTTCCGCGGCACCGGCAAGGTGCTCGCCGCCGGCAAGGTGTCGGTCACCTCCGAGGACGGCAAGGTCGAGGAGATCGAGACCAAGAACATCGTCATCGCCACCGGCTCGGATGTCGCCGGCATTCCCGGCGTCAAGGTCGACATCGACGAGAAGGTGATCGTGTCGTCGACCGGCGCGCTGTCGCTGGATAAGGTTCCCGGCCATCTGGTGGTGGTCGGCGGCGGTGTCATCGGGCTCGAGCTCGGCTCGGTGTGGGCGCGGCTCGGCGCCAAGGTCACCGTGGTCGAATTCCTCGACACCATCCTGGGCGGCATGGACGGCGAGGTCTCCAAGCAATTCCAGCGGCTGCTGGGCAAACAGGGCTTCGAGTTCAAGCTCGGCGCCAAGGTCACCGGCGTCGCCAAGGCCAAGAAGGGTGCGACCGTCACCTTCGAGCCGGTCAAGGGCGGCGCCGCCGAGACCATCGAGGCCGATGCCGTGCTGATCGCCACCGGCCGCCGCGCCTATGCCGACAGCCTCGGGCTCGGGGAAGCCGGCGTCGAGGTCGACGAGCGCGGCCGGGTCAAGACCGATGGCCATCTCAAGACCAATATCCCGGGCATCTATGCCATCGGCGATGTCATCGCCGGGCCGATGCTGGCGCACAAGGCCGAGGATGAGGGCGTGGCGGTAGCGGAAACCATTGCCGGTCAGGCCGGCCACGTGAACTATGACGTCATTCCGAGCGTCGTCTACACCAGCCCGGAAATCGCCTCGGTCGGCAAAACCGAAGAAGAGTTGAAGAAGGCCGGCATCGACTACAAGGTCGGAAAATTCCCGTTCAGCGCCAATGGTCGGGCGCGCGCCATGCTGCACACGGACGGTTTTGTGAAGATCCTCGCCGACAGGCAAAGCGACCGCGTGCTCGGCGTCCATATCGTCGGCTTCGGCGCCGGCGAGATGATCCACGAGGCGGCGGTGCTGATGGAGTTCGGTGGTTCGTCGGAGGATCTCGCCCGCACCTGCCATGCGCACCCGACGATGTCGGAGGCGATCAAGGAGGCGGCGCTGGCGACGTTCTTCAAGCCGATCCACATCTAAGGCCCTTTCATAAACTCTACTCCGGCGGCCATCTGGCGAGGTTTTCTCCGCTTTCACAGCGCCGCGCGTCCTCCTGGACGCTTAAAGGATGCTGTGACCCTTTTTGATTGGCGCATGATCCTCTCCGAAAATCGGACTGTCTTCGGGGTCATGCACTGCTCACGGACCTAATGTCCGCTGCGCTCCGGTTCTCGAAAACCACACCAGCTGACTCACCGGAGCGAGTTTCTGGAAAGGCCTTTCTGGCGGCCCCTACAAAACAGAACGGCCCGCTTTTCAGCGGGCCGTTCGTAACTGATATCGAGCCAATCACTGGGCCGGTGCAGGTGCCGGCGCAGGGGCTGGTGCCGGCGCAGGAGCCGGTGCGGGCGCGGGTGCCGGGGCAGGCGCCGGTTCTGCAGGTGCCGGAGCAGGCGCGGGCGCAGGCGCAGGTTCAGCCGGCTTCATCGGTTCCGCCGGTGCAGGCGCTGGGGCCGGTGTGCTGGCCGCCGGCGGCTCGGCGGGTGCCGGGTGCTCACCACTTCTTCCGAAAACATAATACGCGACAACCGCCAGAATAACGACGACCAGTGCAATCAGCCAACCGCTACCACCGCCGCCGCCACTTGGCCTTGGTGCGTTGGTGGACGAATTGAACGGGTCGTTTGGATTCGGTGTGTTCGCCATAAAAGTGTCCTCCGTGGATGAAAAATATCAATCAACACCATACAACGCGCAATCATTGAACTGGTTTCACGCTAGGGTTGGAAAACGCCAAAAACAAGGACAATCCTGCCCTTCCGCAGCCGGAGTGGCGTCGTTTCGCCACGCAGCGCGCCAAGTTTGCGTCTGTTAAGGTCGAATCAGAGGGTTTTGCCGTGACGAATCCGTCAGCTCAGCTTGTCCCGAATCACTGCGATGCTCTCGCCAGAGCCCAGTTCGCAGACCGCTATGTGCTGGTCACTGAAGGCCTTTCCTTAACCGCATTCGGCGCGGCCGAACGCGCTCTGGGGCGAACGCCGCCCTGGGTCGGCAGGCTCATGGCGCTGCGCAATCTTGCCGTCAGGCCGTTCCGGCTGAAGACGGGCTTGGAAACTGCGGTGTTGCCGTCGGGCCGGATCGGGATATTTCCGCTCATCAGCCAGTTTCCCGGCAAGGTTGTGCTTGGCCTCGACGACCGGCATCTCGATTTCCGTGTCCTGGTCGAAGTCAGGGATCTTGGCAGCGGCCGGCAAGAGGTGGCCGCGACGACGATCGTCAAGACGCACAATTGGCTCGGGCGCGCCTATCTCGCGATCATCATGCCGTTTCACCGGATCGTCGTTCCGGCGATGCTGGCCCAGATCCTGGCGAAGTAAGCTGAAGTCACTAAAGTCCAACAGGCGTGACGGTGTAACCGGCCTTGCGGAAATCCTCGACCAGGCCTTCGGGGCCGGGGAGGTGGAGGGCGCCGACCGCCATGAAGACGTTGCCTTTGGCAAGGATCGGTTCGGCATGCTCGACCATCACCTTGTTGCGGCTGGTGATCATGGTTTCCTCGAACGCCGCATAGCCCGCGGGGTCGTCCTGTTGGTCCGGCATCGCGGCACGAAACAGCGGCCAGAACATGCCGGTGTCGCCACGCTGGTAGAGCACGATCATGGTTTCGTTGATGTCGTTGACCTTGTCGCCGAGCTTCAGCGTGTCGACGAGGCCCTTCATGTGAAACGCCAGCGGCAGCGAGGCCATGGCGCGCAGTTGGCCTTCAGCCGTCTCCAATCCTTCCACCGGCTTGCCGGAAGCCTTCGCGCCTTCCGCCAGCCTGACATCGAGCACCGGGGCGCCGCCTGACTGACGGGCCAGCTCGCAGGCCGGCAGTGCCATCATGGCCGAGAGCATCCACGGCTTCATCTTGGCAACCGTTGCCGGCGGAATGCCGCGTGCGTCGAGCGCGGTGTTCATGGCCGCCGCATCGTCGGGCGACAGCAGCGACGCCAGCGTCGTCGAATCCGTGAACATCATCAGGTCCGGCTCCTTGAGCATCGCTACCATCATCTTCTGCTTGTCGAGCACGTCGGTGGTTTCGATGACGATGGTGCCGGCGGCGTCATAGGCTTTCTGCGCTTCGGGAGGCAGCGTGGTGACGCGCGGGTCGGTCATATGCATGGTGCCGAACAGGAAGGACGGCTTCTCGCCGGGCTTTTCCAGCTTCCACAACAGGCCCTTGCCGTTCGGCGTCGCGGCGGCTTCCGCTTCGATCTTGCGGTAGGTCGCCGGATCGTTCTTCTGCAGGGCCGACAGCATGTCGGCACCGGTGCAGGTCGGGACTTCGGCATGCGCCTTGCCGGCCGCGAACAGCAGCACGGCGAGGAACGACAGGAAGAACAGAACATTGAGCGCGACGAGCAGCTTCAGCGACACGGAAGCAGCACGGTCGGCGATGGCTATGACGCGTTTCATGAGCCTCTTCTAGGACTGAAAAGCGGCAAAACGGTTAACCTGTGCTGAGAAATTGTCTTGGACTGGCTATCGCCCTCAACTGACGTCGATGGGGCTCATGCTTCAACGATTAGCGGAAACGCCCATTTCTTCGTCATCCCAGGGTCTCCGCGACGGAGCTTCGCTCCTGCTTCGCCCAGGGACGACGACGTTGGGGAGGCTTTCGGCCAAATGGTGAACGTTACTGGCGTTCACGCCCTGGGATGCGCCTGCTCATAAATCTCGAGCAGCCTCGCGGTGTCGACGCCGGTGTAGATTTGCGTCGTCGACAGGCTGGCGTGGCCGAGCAGTTCCTGGATGGTGCGCAAATCACCGCCGCGGCCGAGCAGATGCGTGGCGAAGGAATGGCGCAGCGCATGCGGCGTCGCGGTATCGGGCAGGTTGAGCGCCGAGCGCAGCTTGGCCATGTCGCGCTGGACGATGGCCGGGTTGAGCGGGCCGCCGCGGGCGCCGCGAAACAACAGGCCCTTGGGGTCGAGATGGTAGGGGCAGAGCCGGCGATATTCGGCGATCGCCCTGAGCGCCACCGGCAGCACCGGCACCAGGCGCGTCTTGCCGCCCTTGCCGGCAACGCGCAGCACCGTGTCGGCCGCCGACGCCAGATCGGCGCCGGTCAGGCCGAGCGCCTCGGAAATGCGCAGGCCAGAGCCGTAGAGCAGCGTCAGCACGGCGGCGTTGCGGGCTGCGATCCAGGGTTCCTCCGCCAGTTGGCCTTCGATGGAAACGATATGCTTGGCATCGCTCGCCGTCAGCGGCTTGGGCAGCGATTTGGGCTGGCGCGGCGCGCGCAGTGCCGCCGCACCGGCCGCATTGGCGAGGCCGCGCCGCTCGAGGAAACGCAGCAGCGAGCGGATGCCGGCGAGACCCCGGCCCAGCGTGCGGGCGCCGGCACCGGCATTGCGGCGGGCGGCAAGGAAGCCGCGCAAATCCGCCGGGCGCAGATCGGCGATGTCCGAAATGCCGGGCGAGCCGCCGCAATGGCCGGTGAGGAAATGCAGGAACTGACGCGTGTCGCGCTCATAGGCTTCCACCGTCTCGGGCGACAGCCGACGTTCTCGCGCCAGCATCTTCAGCCAGCTTTCGCGCGCCGCCTGGAGATCGGGTTTGGCCGGGATGAGGAATTCCTGCATGGCGGCATTTTCGGATATTCGGGTTAGGAAGCGGTGAATAGCCCGTCATTGAAATGACAGCCGCGTGGGGCTAGAGCAGGCCAAAGGATATTTCGCCATGAGCAAGCCCCAGAACCCTGTCCAGATGGCCGTGATCGGCGCCGCCCATGGCATCAAGGGCGAATTGCGGGTGAAGACCTTCACCGGCGAGCCGCTGGCGCTGGCCGACTACGGGCCGCTCTACGCCAGGGACGGGCGCGCCTTCCAGATCGTCGACATCAGGCCCGCCAACACCGTCGTCGTGGTCCGTTTCAAGGGCATTGCCGACCGCAATGCGGCCGAGGCGCTGGCCGGCACGGAGCTGTTCGTCGACCGTTCGATGCTGCCGGACGATGGCGAGGAAGACGAATTCTACCATGCCGACCTCGTCGGCCTCGAAGTCCGCGACGACACGGGTGCCGTGCTTGGCAAGGTGGTCGCGGTGCACAATTTCGGCGGCGGCGACATTCTCGACGTGACGCTGGGCGGGCGCAAGGGCGTGCTGATCCCGTTCACACAGGCTGCCGTACCGCAAGTGTCGATCGCCGAAGGTTTCGTCCGCGTCGATCCGGCGGCGGCCGGGCTGGTCGATGACGAGGATGGCGGTGGTCCGCGTGAGGAAGACTTCGATCCGAAGGGCAGGCCGCGCGGACCGAGCGATGCCGGGGGCAACCGGTGAGTTTTTCCGCTTCGGTGCTGACGCTTTACCCCGAGATGTTTCCCGGCGCGCTCGGCCTGTCGTTGGCCGGCCGGGCGCTCGAGGCCGGGACGTGGTCGCTGGAGACGATCCAGATCCGTGACTTCGCCACCGACCGCCACCGCACCGTCGACGACACGCCCGCCGGCGGCGGCGCCGGCATGGTGATGCGCGCCGACGTGCTGGCGAAAGCCATCGACTATGCTTCGCCGGAAGGCGATGCGCGGCCTCGGCTGCTGATGAGCCCGCGCGGCAAGCCGCTGACCCAGGCGCGTGTGCGCGAGCTGGCCGCTGGGCCGGGCGCCGTCATCCTGTGCGGCCGCTTCGAAGGCGTCGACCAGCGGGTGATCGACGCGCGGGAATTGGAGGAAGTCTCCATCGGCGATTTCATTCTCTCGGGTGGTGAGCCGGCCGCCCTTGTGCTGCTCGACGCGGTGGTGCGGCTGCTGCCCGGGGTCATGGGCAACGCGATGTCGGGCGAGGAAGAGAGTTTTGAAAACGGCCTGCTCGAACATCCGCACTATACGCGGCCGCAGGAGTTCGAAGGCCGTGACATTCCCGAGGTCCTGATTTCCGGCAATCACAAGAAGATCGCCGCCTGGCGGCGGGCGGAGTCAGAAAGACTGACAGCCGAGAGGCGTCCGGACCTGCTTGCCGCTGCTCAGCCCTTGGCAAAATAATAGAAGGCCAAAAACAGGCCGACGGCGACGACGAAGCCGCGCACCGCGTTTTGCGGCACGCGCTTGGCGATCCAGACGCCGGCATAGCCGCCGAGCGCGCCGCCCGGGATCATGATGATCGCCTGCGGCCAGGCGACGACGCCGCCCGAGACGAAGACGACGATCGCGACAGCGGCGATGACCATGGCCAGCATGTTCTTCAACGCGTTCAGCCGGTGATAGTCGCCGGCCTGGGTGAGGCCGAGCGTCGCCAGCATCATCACGCCCATGCCGGCGCCGAAGAAGCCGCCATAGATGGCGGTGAGAAATTGTGCGAGCGAGCCGGCCAGCGAGCCCACCGCCGCTTCATGGCCGGGCTTCGGCACTGGTTTCAGCCAGGGGCCGGCGGCGAACAGGGCCGTCGCGGCTAGCAGCAGCCACGGCACCAGAGCGCGAAACGAGGGATTGTCGAGCGCCAAAAGGATCAGAGCGCCGGCCAGTGCGCCCACGGCCGAGATCAGGCACAGCAGCAGCGCGCCGCGCCAGAAGTGCCTGATATCGGCCGAGTAGGCGAGGGTCGAGGTGATGTAGCCTGGAAATTGCGTCACCGAGGAGGTGGCGTTGGCAACAATCGGCGGCAGGCCGACCAACGTCATGGCGCCGAAGGTGATGAAGGTGCCGCCACCGGCGACCGCATTGGCGGCGCCTGACAGAAAGCCCGCTAGAAACAGCAGGATGGCATCGAAGACAGACATGAATTGCGGCCGCTCAAAACTGTGTTATTTCAGGCTTTAGAAAGCCTGAACGACCGGCGCAACCCGGCACGGCAGGATTACGATGGTGCCATGCGAGCAGAAAATGCGCGCCCAAGGCGTGACAAAGCGGCGAAATAGCTGTATGTGCCCGCCCGTACCGGCCAGAAAGAATCTGCCGGACCCGTCAACAATGACGGTGTAGTCGCCCCTGCCTGATGTTTCAAAGACAAATGTCTTGGAGACAAAAGGCATAGCCAAGCGGTCAATGGAACTGCAAGGCGAGTGTCGGACGCTCTGACTGTCGGAAGAACAAGAAGTGGACTTTTGAGATGGATATTCTCCGTCAGCTCGAGGCCGAACAGGCCGCCAAGATCGAAGCCAAGCGCAAGCTTCCCGAATTCCAGCCCGGCGACACCGTGCGCGTCCAGGTCCGCGTGACCGAAGGCACCCGCACCCGCGTCCAGGCCTATGAGGGCGTCGTCATCGCCCGCGCCGGCGCCGGCTTCCAGGAGAACTTCACGGTTCGCAAGATTTCCTACGGCGAAGGTGTCGAGCGCGTGTTCCCGGTCTACTCGCCGATGGTTGAAGGCGTCGAGATCGTTCGCCGCGGCAAGGTGCGTCGCGCCAAGCTCTACTACCTGCGCGATCGTCGCGGCAAATCGGCCCGTATTTCTGAAAACACCGGCGTGCGCGCCCGCAAGCTGAACGATGAGGAGCGCGATGCGCTGAACGCCGAGAAGGCCCGTATCGAAGCCGAGAAGGTGGCAGCAGCCGAGGCCCTGGCCGTCGAGAAGGCCGCCCAGGACGCCGCCGAGAAGAAGGCCGCCGCCGAGGCCGAAGCAGCAGCCAAGGCCGCCGCAGAAGCGACCCCTGCCGAATAAGGTTTTCGGAAATCCCATTCAAAAAGGCGGCTTCGGCCGCCTTTTTTCGTTTCACCAGACTGTGAACGCTTTCAGCGCCAGACACAGGATCCGGCTGTTGACGGCGCATTACTTTGTGAACTAAATAATCGCGCACAAAGTAATTGGAGATTTGATATGGCACTCTACACCACACAGGCTCACGTCACCGGCGGCCGCGCCGGCCATGGCGAGACCAGCGACGGTCTGCTCAAGGTCGATCTGGCAATGCCCAAAGAACTCGGCGGGCCGGGGGGCGCCACCAATCCCGAGCAACTGTTCGCTATCGGCTATGCCGCCTGCTTCGAAAGCGCCATCCGCTTTGTCGCGCGCAAACAGAAGCTGTCGCTGACGGATGCCGGGGTAACCTCCACCGTCAGCCTGCTTCCCGATGGCGAAGGCTTTAAGCTCGGTGTCGCGCTCGCGGCGGAAACGAAAGGCCTTGATCAGGCGGCGGCGGAAGCGCTTGTATCGGAGGCGCACAAGATCTGCCCCTATTCCAACGCCATCAGGGGCAATGTCGACGTAGCGCTTTCGGTAAAGGCGGCATGACGGAAAAGACGACAAAGAGCACCAGGGACGTCCCGGCGGAGGCCACCGGGACGTTTCACGTTCCGCGGCTCGACCAACAGCTCTGCTTCGCGCTCTATTCGGCAAGCGGGCTGATGACGAAGCTCTACCGCCCGCTGCTCGATCCGCTCGGCCTGACCTATCCGCAATATCTGGCCATGTTGGCGCTCTGGGAACGGGCTCCAAGCACGGTCGGCGAGCTTGGCGAAGCGCTCGGGCTGGATTCGGCGACGCTGACGCCGCTGCTCAAGCGGCTGGAGGCCGGTGGCCTGGTCACACGCCGGCGCGACCCCGCCGACGAGCGCCGGGTTCTGGTCGAGCCGACAGCGAAGGGACAAGCGTTGCGTGAGCAGGCCAAAAGCGTGCCGGCGGCGATGCTTTGCAACCTGCCGCTGGATGCCGACGAGTTGAAATCCCTGCACCGCACGCTGACACGGTTCGTCTCCGGCTTGCGCAAGGCGGATGCCGGCATCGTGAAGCGGAGCTGATCGCTGCCGCGACACCGTTCATTCCTGAATCCCGGAAATGAAGGCATCGGAATCCCTTTTCGCGCGCGCTGACGCAGCGGACCGTCTTGCATGACGCTTGCGGAAAGCTAAAGTCGGCGCCGGATTTTCCTACAAGCCCGGCCGTGCCCGGGTCCTTCAATTTCCGGGGAGTGTGTCATGACCAAATCGAAACTGCTGCTGGCAGGCCTGCTTGCCCTCGTCCTGGTACCCGTTGCCGCCTTTGCGCAGGCGCTGCCCGACCTCGGCGGCAAAAAGGTGGTGGTTGTGACCGAAAACGCCTATCCGCCGCTGCAGTTCATCGATGCCAAGACCGGCAAGCAGATCGGCTGGGAATATGATGCGATGAACGAGATCGCCAAGCGGCTGAATTTCGCCGTCGAGTACCAGAACACATCCTGGGACGCGATGATCCAGGCGGTTTCCGACAACCAGTACAACATCGGCATGACCGGCATCACCATCAAGGACGACCGCAAGGAGAAGGTCGATTTCTCCGACCCCTATATGCGCTCGGAACAGTTCATGCTGGTGCGCGGCGATGAAAGCCGTTTCACCGACGCCAAGACCTTCGGCGCCTTCAAGGATGGGCTGATCGGCGCGCAGGCCGGTACCACGCCCTTCTACACCGCCGTCTACAGCGTGCTCGACGGCAATGAGCAGAACCCGCGCATCAAGCTGTTCGAGACCTTCGGCGCCACGGTGCAGGCACTGAAATCCGGCGACGTTGACGTCGTCTTGACCGACGGCACCGCGGGGAAGGGCTATGTCGACGCCTCCGAGGGCAAGCTGAAGCTGATCGGCGGACCGCTCGGCACCGAGGATTTCGGCTTCATCTTCCCGAAGGGTTCCGACCTGGTGAAGCCGGTCAATGCGGCGATTGCGGCGTTGAAGGCGGACGGGACGTTCGATGCGCTGAACAAGAAGTGGTTTCTTGATTACAAGATGGGGCAGTGATTTCGCACTGACTTCGCGCTTGAACGCCCCCCTCTGCCTTGCCGGGCATCTCCCCCTCAAGGGGGGAGATTGGCTGTTTTTTCCGCTTTCACCAATCACCAAAGTTGTAAAAAGAGTGCCGTCGACGAAGCTGCCAATCTCCCCCCTTGAGGGGGAGATGGCCGGCAGGCCAGAGGGGGCTGCCTTGGCGCAATCCTTTTGATGCCTCCCGCCTCTTCCTCCAAAGCCGACTTCCCCTGGTGGCTCGTCGTGGCCGTGACCATCGCGATCGCGGTGGCCGTCTTCGTCGCCACCAGCAATCTCTATGCCCAGGTGTTCGCCACGGTCGCCAAGGGCATCGGCGTCACCATCTTCGTCACCGTGATTGCCTTCGTGCTGGCGTCGGCCATTGGGCTCGGCATCGCGCTGATGGGAATGTCGGGTTCGCGCTGGCTGCGCCAGATCGCGCGCTTCTATGTCGAGATCATCCGCGGCGTGCCGATCCTGGTGCTGTTGTTCTGGATCGCCTTTGCCGGCGCGCCGGCCTTCGTCGCGGCCTGGAACGCGCTGACCGCGCCGCTGCAAAGCGCCGGCCTGTTCGGCGAGCTTTTGGTGCGCGACGTGTCGCTGTTGTGGCGCGCCATCATGGCGCTGACCATCGGCTATTCGGCTTTCATCTCGGAGGTTTTCCGGGCCGGCATCCAGGCGGTGGAGAAGGGCCAGATCGAAGCGGCGAAGGCGCTCGGGCTGACCCGCGCGCAGCGTTTCCGGCTCATCGTGTTTCCACAGGCGATCCGCACCATCCTGCCGCCCCTCGGCAATGATTTCGTCGCACTGGTCAAGGATTCCTCGCTGGTCTCGGTGCTCGGCGTTGCCGACATCACGCAGATGGGCAAGGTCTACGCCGCCGGCTCCTTTCGCTTCTTCGAGACCTATTCGATAACAGCCTACATCTACCTCATCCTGACCGTCGGCCTGTCGCTGGCGCTCAGGGCGCTGGAACGGCGGCTGCGCCGCCAGCACGAGGAATAGTTTTTCGGCCAAGGCAGCGCTACGATCCCCGAGCATTCCCGTTGAGGAGGTCCCATGATCGTCGACAAAGCCAATGCGGCGCTGGATTCCGTCTATACGGCCGACACGCCGGAAGCGCTTGAAGAGGCCTATGCCGCATGGGCCGGGACCTATGACAGCGAGACCGCCTCGCTCGGCTACCTCCTGCCTTTCCTGATCACCGCCTGGGTGGCGCGCCATGTGCCGGCGGGCGATGGCCCGTTGCTCGATGCCGGCTGCGGCACCGGCCTGTCGGGACCGTCGCTGAATGCGCTCGGCTACCGCGACATTGCGGGGCTCGACCTCTCGGACGATATGCTGAAGATCGCCGGCAGCCGCAATGCCTACAGCGAACTGAAGCAGGCAATGCTGGGCGGTCCGCTGCCGTGGCCGGACGGGTATTTCCGCGCCTTCTTCTCGACAGGCGTGTTCACCATCAGCCATGCGCCGGCGACAGGCCTGCACGAACTGGTGCGCATCACCCGCAAGGGCGGCCATGCGATCTTCACCGTGCGCGACCGGGTGTTCGAGAGCGGCGGCTTCCAGGCGGTGTTCGATGAGTTGGAGCAGACTGGGAAATGGCGGCCGGTCGAGGAAAGCCCGTGGTTCCGCTGCTATGCGATCGCCGAGCCGGATGCGCTGGTGAAGACTTTTGTGTTTGAAGTGATCTGAGCGGCGCGTTCTCCGATCTTGGCTTCCTTCCTCTCCCCCTGAAGGTGTGGAAGTGAGGACGAGGAACCCGAGTTCTGCGAAGGCAGCTTCCAATTGCCGAAAACCCAAAACATTGATATGAGCCACGCCATGGAAGAGCTTTTTGGCGATCCGGCCTACAAGGGGTTCGTGCTGCAGGACAGAAAACGCCTGCCGTCGCGCTTCTCCGCGCGCGTGTCCGGGGCGCTGACCAGCCGACTACCCTAGGCCGACCCATCGGGGTCGTTTCGCCGGGCCGGAGGTCCGGCACCTGCTCTTTCCCATTCTCATATCGACGGATTTACGCACATGAGCGCACCGCGCACCCTCTACGACAAGATTTTCGACGACCATGTCGTCGATCGCCAGGAAGACGGCACCTGCCTGCTCTACATCGACCGCCACCTGGTCCATGAAGTGACCAGTCCGCAGGCCTTCGAAGGCCTGCGCATGACCGGCCGTAAAGTCCGGCATCCGGAAAAGACGCTGGCCGTGGTCGATCACAATGTCTCGACTTCGCCCGAGCGCAAGTTCGGCATCAAGAACGAGGAAAGCCGCATCCAGGTCGAGGCGCTGGCCAAGAACGCCAGGGATTTCGGCGTCGAATATTATTCCGAGAACGATATCCGCCAGGGCATCGTCCACATCATCGGTCCGGAGCAGGGCTTTACACTGCCCGGCATGACCATCGTCTGCGGCGACAGCCACACCTCGACGCACGGCGCTTTCGGCGCGCTGGCGCATGGCATCGGCACATCCGAGGTCGAGCATGTTCTGGCGACGCAGACGCTGATCCAGCGCAAGGCCAAGAACATGCTGGTGCGTGTCGACGGCCAATTGCCGGAAGGTGTCACCGCCAAGGACATCATCCTGGCCATCATCGGCGAGATCGGCACTGCCGGTGGCACCGGCTATGTCATCGAATATGCCGGCGAGGCGATCCGTGCGCTGTCGATGGAGGGCCGCATGACGATCTGCAACATGTCGATCGAAGGCGGCGCGCGCGCCGGCCTGATCGCCGCGGACGAGACGACCTTCGCCTATGTCAAGGACAAGCCCCGCGCGCCGAAGGGCGCGGCCTGGGATGCGGCACTCGAATACTGGAAGACGCTACAGTCCGACGAGGGCGCGCATTTCGACAAGGTGATCGTGCTCGACGCGGCCAAGCTGCCGCCGATCGTCTCCTGGGGCTCTTCGCCCGAGGACGTCGTGTCGGTGCAAGGCATCGTGCCGAACCCGGACGACATCACCGATGAGAACAAGCGCACCTCCAAGCAGCGCGCGCTCGACTATATGGGTCTGACGCCGGGCACCAGGATCACCGACATCACGCTCGACCGCGTCTTCATCGGTTCCTGCACCAATGGCCGCATCGAGGATCTGCGCGCCGTCGCCAAGGTGGTCGAAGGCAAGACGGTCAGCCCGCATGTCGATGCGATGATCGTGCCGGGCTCCGGCCTGGTCAAGGAACAGGCGGAAGCCGAAGGCCTCGACAAGATCTTTGTCGCCGCCGGTTTCGATTGGCGCGAGCCGGGCTGCTCGATGTGCCTGGCCATGAACGACGACCGGCTGAAGCCGCATGAACGCTGCGCCTCGACTTCGAACCGCAATTTCGAGGGCCGGCAAGGCTTCAAGGGCCGCACCCATCTGGTGTCGCCGGCGATGGCGGCCGCGGCGGCGATCGCCGGCCACTTCGTCGACATTCGCGAGTGGAAGTAGTCCAGACTTGAACGGACCCGAGCCGCACCCGGCTCGGGTCAACGCTTCCCGTCGCGGCGGACGAGTTCGTGGAACTCCTCGCGGCGTCCGGGCTGTTCGGCCGCGACCACAAGCGCAAGCTGTTGTTCTTCGAAGAGCTTGAACCATTCGTCCCATTCGACGAGTTCATAGCCCCCCGCATTGAGCGGCCGTTCAGGCTGGTCCTGATCCTGATAGGCGTGCTGGCCGAAGACCAGCCTCAACATGGGCTGCGTCCCCGCTTCGGGCGAGATGTCGACGATTGCGGGAAAGCCGGCGCGCCCGGCAGCCCACGAGCGGATCGCATCGTGGTCGGTCAGTGTGATTGTGTCGGCCATCGGTCGCTCCAGATTGTCAACGAAGGAACGCTGACCGGAGACGGCGGTTCCCTGACATTATTTTGAGATGGCGGTCCTGCTTGCGGCGAGGCTTAACCGCTTGTTTGGGCTTGCCCTCTAAGCTCTTCCCCGACGTAAGCGAGGGGAAGTCATAGTCGTTTGGACACGGGTCTGCTCATAGCGCTGCTTAACCCGACGATCGCGCTGGCGCTCGGCGCGGCGTTCCTCGTGCTATGGTCCTATCAGCGCCACCGCCCCTATCTGGCCGTGCTGGCGCTCAGCTACAGTCTCTCGGCGGTGGGCTTCCTGCTTCAGTATTTCACCTTGCCGATCGGCATGCCGCTGACCAAGCTGGTGTCGAACATCTGCTTCAGCATCGCCGGCTGCTGCCTGGCCGGCGCCATCGTCCACCGCTATGGCCGCAAGGTGCCCTATGTGGGGATCGGCGCGCTGGCCTGCGGGGGACTGGCGTCGTTCTGCTGGTTCCTGTTCATCGCGCCGGATCTCACCTGGCGCATCCTGGCGATGAACTTCGCTTTCGGCGGTATCAGCCTTCTGGTTGCCGCCGAACTGCGCCCGGTGCGCAACAACGGCCCGACCGAGAAAATCCTGTTCGTGCTGTCGCTGCTGTCGGGCGTCAACTTCTTCGTGCGCACCCTTATCGTCGTCATCGCGCACGGGCCCTTCACGAGCTATGACGGGTTCTATGGCTCGTCCTACTGGACGACGGCGCTGCTGTCGCACGCGCTGCTGTCGCTGCTTATCGCGCTGTGCCTGTTTTCCGCCGCGGCACTCGACGTGTTGAAGGCGTTGAAGACCGAGACCTTTACCGACCCCCTGTCGGGCCTGCTCAACCGGCGTGGCTTCGAGGAGCGCGGCATGCTGCTCTTGCGGCACTGCGCCTCGGCGCGGTTCCCGGTCGCGTTGGTGCTGGCCGACCTCGATCATTTCAAGGCGCTCAACGATGTGCATGGGCATGGGGCGGGCGATCGCGTGATTGCCGATTTCGCCGCCAAGCTTCGGTCGGCGGCCGGCGCGCGCGGTGTTGCCGGGCGTATCGGCGGCGAGGAATTCGCCGTGCTGCTGCCACTCAGCGATCTTGCCGCGGCACGGCTGTTCGCCGAAGCGGTGCGCACGGTCTATTCGGCCGGCCATGTCGACGGGCTTCCCCAGGGAACGAAGGTGACGGCAAGCTTCGGCGTGGCGGCCCGCAGCGGTGACGAGGCGCTGGAGCCGCTGATGCGCCGTGCCGACGATGCGCTCTACAAGGCCAAGAAGAACGGCCGCGACAGTGTACGCCTGTCCTATGAGCGGCCGGAAACGGCGTTCCTGCCGGAGCCGCTCAAGACCGGCTGAATCCTGGCCGGCCAGGACGTTAACGTCTTCTTCGCCCGTCGATGATTAGCTGTCGGCGCGGGTGCGGGAGAACATGAGCGGCGCCAACTTCATCCTGTTGATCAATCTGTCGGTTGCCGGCCTGCTGGCGGCCTGCTTCATGGCGGTCGCCTTCCACGATGTCGGCCGGGCGCCGGCGCGCTGGCTGGCATTTGGCTATCTGCTGGGCATGGCCTATTCGGCCATCGAATTCTCCATTCCCGCTTTTGCCGACGCGCGGCTCCCGGTCGTTGCCGCCTTCGCGGTCTTCCTTGCCGCCACCATTGCGTTCAATGGCGGGCTTGCCCGCAAATACGGCGTGGCGCCGCCCTGGAAGGCGATGCTGTTTTTCCTGTTGGCCACCACCATAGCTGTGTATTTCGTACAGGACCTGCCCCGCCAGTCGCTGATCCGCATCATGGCTTACCAGCTTCCCTATGCGGTCATGCAGTTCATCGGGCTGGCCATCGTCTGGTCATCGAGGCAAAAGCTTGCCCGTCTCGATCGCATATTGATGGCCGTGCTGGCGGCGAGCGGCCTGCAGTTTGCCTCCAAGCCATTCATCGCCCATGCGCTCGGCGGCTGGGGCGCCAATCCGCAAGCCTATCTGCAAAGCAACTACGCGCTGGTGTCGCAATCGCTCGGCACTGTCTTTGCGCTGGCGCTGGCGCTGCTGATGCTGGCCATCCTGGTTCGCGACGTGCTTGCCGAAGTGACGTCGAAGTCGGAGACGGACACGCTTTCGCGCCTGCTCAATCGCGGCGGCTTCACCCGCCATGCCGAACTGGCGGTGCTTGGCGCCCTGCGGCAAGGCGTGCCGGTCGCGCTGGTCATAGCCGATCTCGATCATTTCAAGAGCGTCAACGACAGCTTCGGCCATGCGTCCGGCGACCGGGTGATCGAGACTTTTGCAGGCTTCCTGCGTGAAGCCGCCGCCGCGCATCACGTTGCCGGCCGCATTGGCGGCGAGGAGTTCGCCATCATCCTGCCGGGAACCAACCTTGCCGCGGCGCGGCTGTTCGCCGAGGGGACGCGCAGCGCCTTCGGCGCGCTGCCCATAGACGGACTGCCGGCTGACAACCGCTGCACCGCGAGCTTCGGCGTCGCCGAACTCCATGCGAGCGAAGACTTTGCCGATCTGATGCGGCGGGCCGACCAGGCGCTCTATCAGGCGAAGAATGCCGGGCGCGATTGCGTGCGCGTCTCCGTCGGGCCTGCCGGCAACTGGTCGTCAGCCGGAACGGAAGCTAACGGCAGGGGCTGAGTTCGGGCATCTCGCCGTCGGAGAGGCCGTACATATAGGAGCGGCCCTTCACCAGCACCGGCGGCCGGTAGCAATCGCTATAACCGCCGATTTCGTCGGCTTCGTTCTCGTAGATCACCTTGGGCTGGCCGGCGCTGGTGTAGTCGGAGAGCTGCTTGGCCAGCCTGCCTTGGCCGACGATGATGCGCTTGTAGCCGGCGGCGCTGTCGACGACGAGGTTGCCGAAGGAATCGGCGTAGACGCGATCCTGATGCCGTGCGCCGGCAAGCGCTGGCGCTGCAAGGCCGGCGACCGAGGCTGCTACGACGAGCGCCGCAAGGCGCGATTTGCCCGAATTCGAACGCATGGCGTCCTCCGTGTCTTGAGGGAAAGCCTCCTCGAATCAGAAATTAACGGTTTCTTAACCTTTGTTAAGAGGCCGGCGCGTTTGGCGGCGATGTCTCGGTAAACATGGTTAATATCCGTTAATATCCGACTGGATGGAAAACCCGGTGGCCATCATTCGGCCATGCTTGGCCGCACCATCGCGGCGGCGTCCGCCTTGGCGTCGGGACGATCGTGATCTGGACAAAGCATCGTGGCCGCTTGCCGCGCGGGAGGACAGCATATGGCGCTACGCCGGCCGATTTGGGTGTCCGTTTTCCCGTTGCTCGGTGTCGTCGCTGCCTGTGTGCCGCAAGACAGCGCGCCGAAGGCAGCCAATACCGTCGTCGTCTCACCTGCGCCGGCCCAGCAGTCCGTCGCAGCCGCGGTGCCTCCGGCAGCTGCACCCAAGATCATCACCGACCTTACCGCGCCGCGACCAGGCATAGGCACGGCCACCTATAGATGCGGCAACAACGGTATGATTTTCATCCAAAATCTAGGCACGTCGTTGCGTGTGGTCGGGTCCGACGGCGCGACCGAGGAGTTTGCGGCGTCGCCTGCCAACCAGAGCAGCCGCTACCAGGCGGCCACGCATGACGCAATCGTGATCGACGGGCGCGAGGCGCTGGTGATGAAGAAGGGATCGACGCCGCAGACCTGCAAACGCTGACGCCAGTCTCACCACCGCTGGGCCCTGGAGCCAGATATGTTGCACTGCAGCGATATCGAGCCGGCTTCAGGCCTTCCCAGCCTAATCGATTGAAGCCAAAGCCCGCCTTTTAGTCAGACTAAATTACGTTTTCGAAACGGTTTTCTGGCTTTGACGCGGTGCAAAAAGAGCATTAGAAACCGGCTGTCCGAAGTCGCAACCGGAAGCGGCAATGCCGCATTTCCACCTGAGGCTCCAGAGAGACGCCGAACTGGGGGAGCCATGAGCAAATCACCAGCCACCCGCGAATTTGCCAGACGTGAACGGCCGATTTCGCCGCACCTCACCGTGTACCGGCCGCCGATCACCATGACGATGTCGATCATTCACCGCATCACCGGCGGCGCGCTGTATTTCGGCACGCTGCTGGTCGCCCTGTGGCTGATGGCGGCGGCAAGCTCGCAGGCGACCTTCGATTGGGCCAATTCGGCCTTCGGCACCTGGCTCGGCCGGATCATCCTGTTCGGCTACACCTGGGCGCTGATGCATCATATGCTGGGCGGCGTACGGCACCTCATCTGGGACACGGGCGCGGGCCTGGAAAAGCATACCGCCTCGAAGATCGCCTGGGCGACGCTGGCCGGCTCGATCCTGCTCACGCTGCTGATCTGGATCGCCGGCACCATGGCGCGGGGAGCTTGATCATGAGCGGCAAAAACACCGACATGCGCACGCCGCTGGCGAGGGTCCGCGGCCTCGGCTCCGCCCGCGAGGGCACCGGGCATTTCTGGCGCCAGCGCCTGACCGCGATCGCCAACATCCCGCTGATCCTGTTCTTCGTCGGTTTCCTGATCGCGCTCAACGGCGCCGACCACGAGCATGTGCGGGCAGCCCTTGCCAACCCGTTCGTGGCGCTGGTGATGGCCCTGGTGCTCATCTCCGGTCTCACCCATATGCGGATCGGCATGCAGGTGATCATCGAGGATTACGTGCATGGCGAAGGCATGAAGCTGGCGCTGATCGCGCTCAATACATTTTTCACCATAGCGGTCGGCGTCGCCTCGATCTTCGCCCTGCTCAAGCTGGCATTCGGAGGCTGAGTTGGCCAAGGACGCGAAACAAGCCAACACGGCAGGCTATACCTTTGTCGACCACAAGTTCGACGTGGTGGTCGTTGGCGCCGGCGGCGCCGGCCTGCGCGCCACGCTCGGCATGGCCGAACAGGGGCTGCGCACCGCCTGCATCAGCAAGGTGTTCCCGACCCGCTCGCACACGGTGGCGGCGCAAGGCGGCATTGCCGCCTCGCTGTCCAACATGGGTCCCGATTCCTGGCAATGGCACATGTACGACACCGTCAAGGGCTCGGACTGGCTGGGCGATGTCGACGCCATGGAATATCTGGTGCGCGAGGCGCCGGCCGCGGTCTACGAGCTCGAACATTACGGCGTGCCGTTTTCGCGCACCGAAGAGGGCAAGATCTACCAGCGGCCGTTCGGCGGCCACATGATGAACTATGGCGAAGGTCCCCCGGTGCAGCGCACCTGTGCCGCCGCCGACCGCACCGGGCATGCCATCCTGCACACGCTTTACGGCCAGTCGCTGAAGAACAATGCGCAGTTCTTCATCGAGTATTTCGCGCTCGACCTGATCATGGAGCCGGACGGCACCTGCACCGGTGTCGTCGCCTGGAACCTGGATGACGGCACCATCCACCGCTTCTCGGCCAAGATGGTGGTGCTGGCGACCGGCGGCTATGGCCGCGCCTATTTCTCGGCCACCTCGGCGCACACCTGCACCGGCGACGGCGGCGGCATGGCCGCGCGTGCCGGCTTTCCGCTGCAGGACATGGAGTTCGTGCAATTCCACCCGACCGGCATCTATGGCGCCGGCTGCCTGATCACCGAGGGTGCGCGCGGCGAGGGCGGCTATCTCGTCAATTCCGAGGGCGAGCGCTTCATGGAGCGCTACGCGCCGTCAGCCAAGGACCTTGCCTCGCGCGACGTCGTCTCGCGCTGCATGACGCTGGAGATCCGTGAGGGCCGCGGCGTCGGCAAGAACAAGGACCACATCTTCCTGCATCTCGACCATCTCGATCCCGCCGTCCTGCATGAGCGGCTGCCGGGCATTTCGGAATCGGCCAAGATCTTTGCCGGTGTCGACCTGACCAAGGAGCCGATCCCGGTGCTGCCCACGGTCCACTACAATATGGGCGGAGTGCCGACCAATTACTGGGGCGAGGTGCTCAATCCGACGGCGCTCAATCCAGACCAGGTGTCGCCCGGATTGATGGCTGTCGGCGAAGCCGGCTGCGCCTCCGTGCACGGCGCCAACAGGCTCGGTTCGAATTCGTTGATCGATCTTGTGGTGTTCGGCCGCGCGGCGGCGATCCGCGCCGGCCAGGTCATCGACCGCAAGTCGGCGATCCCTTCGCCCAACGAAGCCTCGGTCGAAAAGATCATGGACCGCTTCGACAGGCTGCGCCACGCCAACGGCTCGACGCCGACGGCGGTGCTGCGTGAAAAGATGCAGAAGGCGATGCAGGAAGACGCGGCCGTATTCCGCACGCAGGAGTCGCTCGAAAACGGCTGTAAGCGCATTTCGCAGATCTGGGGCGAGTTGAAGGACATCAAAGTGTCCGACCGCTCGATGATCTGGAACTCCGATCTGGTCGAAACGCTGGAGCTGGAAAACCTGATGGCCAATGCCATCACCACGGTCTACAGCGCCGAGGCGCGCAAGGAGAGCCGTGGCGCGCACGCACGCGAGGACTTTTCGGCGCGCGACGACGCGGTCTGGCGCAAGCATACGCTGGCCAGGCTGAGCGAAGACGGCGAGGTGGCACTCTCCTACCGGCCGGTACACACCGAGCCGCAGCTGGCTGAAAAGGACGGCGGCATCAGCCTCGCCAAGATCGCGCCCAAGGCCAGAGTGTATTGAGGATCGAACATGGTTGAACTCACGCTCCCCAAGAATTCGCAGATCAAGCCGGGCAAGACCTGGCCGAAGCCGGAGGGCGCCACCAATCTGCGGGAATACCGCATCTATCGCTGGTCGCCGGACGACGACGAGAACCCGCGCATCGACACCTATTTCGTCGACATGGACGATTGCGGGCCGATGGTGCTCGACGCGCTGCTGTGGATCAAGAACAAGATCGACCCGACGCTGACCTTGCGGCGTTCCTGCCGCGAAGGCATTTGCGGCTCCTGCGCCATGAACATCGACGGTTCCAACACGCTCGCCTGTACCAAGGGCTGCGACGACATTTCCGGCGCGGTAAAAGTCTACCCGCTGCCGCATATGCAGGTGGTCAAGGACCTGGTGCCCGACCTCACCAATTTCTACGCCCAGCACGCGTCGATCCAGCCCTGGCTGAAGACGGTGTCGCCGGAGCCGGCCAAGGAGTGGCTGCAGAGCCATGAGGATCGCGAGAAGCTCGACGGGCTCTATGAATGCATATTGTGCGCCTGCTGCTCGACCTCGTGCCCGAGCTATTGGTGGAACGGCGACCGCTATCTCGGCCCGGCAACGCTTCTGCAGGCCTATCGCTGGCTGATCGATAGCCGCGACGAGGCCACCGGCGAGCGGCTCGACAATCTCGAAGACCCGTTCCGGCTCTATCGCTGCCACACCATCATGAACTGCGCGCAGACCTGCCCCAAAGGCCTCAACCCGGCCAAGGCGATCGCGGAGATCAAGAAGATGATGGTGGAGAGAAGGGTTTAGGCGGTTGGTTGGTTGCCGGCGAGAGTAATCCAATGAGCGATGACCTTCCCATCCTTTCCCCTGTGGAAGCTCGCATTCTCGGCTGCCTGATCGAGAAGAAGGGGCTGACGCCGGATGTCTATCCGCTGACGCTCAACGCGGCACTGGCTGCCGCCAACCAGAAGACGGCGCGCGAGCCGGTGATGGCGCTGGAGCAGAGCGAGGTGCACCGGGGGCTGAAGCTGCTCGAACAAAAAGGGCTGGTGCGGCAGATGTTCGGTTCGCGTGTCGAGCGCTACGAGCACCAGATGGCACAGCGCTTCTCGCTGACCACACCGCAGACCGCCTTGATCGGCTTGCTGTTGCTGCGCGGGCCGCAGACGGCCCATGAATTGTCGGCGCGCACCGAGCGCATGGCACGGTTTTCGTCGATCGAAGATCTGCGCGCCGAGCTCGACATGCTGATCGGCCGCCGACCGCCACTCATCCAGGAAATCCCACGCGGACCGGGCCAGCGCGAGGAGCGTTACGTCCATCTGCTGAGCGGGATTCCGCAGATCGCCCCCATCGCCATGCAGGCTGCGTCGGCTGCTTCATCTGCCTCCGGCCTCGAGGAGCGCGTCAGCGCCCTCGAGGAGGAGATTGCAATGTTACGCGCCCGCATCGACGCGCTGACCGGCGAGCGCTAGGTTCACCTCCTCGAGTAAACGCCGCTCGCTTCGCCGTCGGGGTCGATCAGCCGCAACTGGTTGCCGTCCAGTTGCCAACGCAAGGAGACCGGCTTCAGGTCACCGGGCTTGAATTTCCAGAGGCCCGTGAGGTCGGGCCGGCAACCATTGACGGATTTGTAGGTTCCTGCCGTCGGCGTGAAAACCAGGGTCGAACCGCGCACGGAGGCCTTGCCGGTCTTCAGGGTCAGCGACCGGACCTGACCGCAGCCGTCGACCAGAGACGATTGGAACAGCGCGTAATAGGTGCGCCCGTCAGCCCCGAAGGTAAAGGTGACGCTGCCGCCGCTGCCTGGATCGCAGTTGCTGAATGTGTCGCAATAATTGCCGCTGGCAACTGCAAAACCCCACTTGCCGACGAGCGCTGCCGGCATCGCACCGAGGCGCGAGCGTGTCGTCGGTCCCTTGCCCTGGCCGTAAGCGCCGCCGGCGCTGAAGGCCAGCCAGCCGGCAAGCCCGACAAGTGCCGCCCGGCAGGCGTGGTGTGACGAGGCCCTCAACATCCTTTGCTCGCAACAAGCTGCCGGAGATAGACAAGCCGCGTGCCGATGACATTGTTGACGATCGCCGTCTTGCCGGCCGGCGCCATGCCGCCGTATTTCTTGACCGACGGCCCATGATTCTTCGCCTCTTCGTAACCTGCCATCAATTGCCGCAGATCCGCACAGGACATCGAGGCGTACTTCGCCTGCTCCTGCGGGCTGATGACGCTCGATTGCGCCATGCCGGCGGAGTTGGCCGCCGCCATGCCGGCCATGCCGACGACCGCAGAAACCGGGTTGATGCCGACGCAGCCCGATAGGCCGAGGCACAGGACCGGTGCCGCCAGGACTGTATGCCGGACGCTCATGGCCGACGCTCCCCACACGGCCGCTTCGGATCGCGATGGTCGGCGACGGTTCCGCCGAGAGCGATGGACAACAGATAGACGCGTGGATTGAAGCCTGCCGAGGCGAGCCCCGACAGTGTCCTGAACAATTGCAAATGATACATCGAACCCCCTTGTGGCTGTTTGCGATGCGCTTCCTGATCGGAAACGCGCTGCAAACTAGGTCCGGCAAAAGCGGGCAGCTTGGACGCAGCGGCCCTAAAAACGGCCCAAACGGCCCTGTATTGACGTTTTCGGAGGCGCGGCGCATATCACGCCGCTTCTAATTGACCTGAGGCATGGGGGATGCCGGTGACGGCGACGATGGGGCCAACCGCCTCGTTCCGACTGATGACGGACGCGCTTCCGGAGCGGGATCGCGTCGAGGTCATGCGCGAGGTCTATGGCCGCACGGTGCTCAAGGTCGATCTCGATCCACTCGGCCCGACGCATGTCGATATGCAGGTGCGCGCGTTGCCTGGCCTCGGCATCGCCACGGGCACGTGTTCGGAATTCCGCGTCCATCATTCGACGTCGCTGATCGACAGCGACGATCTCGTCCTCCTGGTCGCCCTCGATGGCGCAAGCGTGATGAAGCATCGCGGCCGCGAGGAGCCGGTCGGCAACGGCCAGGCGCTGATGATGAGCGGCGAGGAGGTCGGCCTCAATGTCATCCAGCCAGGCGGTCTTCGCTTCGTCAATATGAGCTTCTCGCTCAAGGCACTGTCACCGCTGATCGGCGACCCGGCCCCGGCGCTGATGCAGCCGCTGCCAACCTCCGGCGGGGCGATGCGGCTGCTGCTCGACTATGTCAGGTCGATCCAGGATGCCGGCGACGTGCTGACCCCGGAGGCCTGGCATCTGGCGACGACGCATATTTTCGATCTCGTCGCTCTGGCCATGGGTGCCACCCGAGACGCGGCAGAAATCGCCCGGGGCCGAGGCGTGCGCGTGGCGCGGCTGCGTGCCATCAAGGCCGAAATAACAGCCCATGGCGGCGACCTGTCGGCCGAAGACATCGCCCGCCGTCACCGCCTTTCGGCCCGCTACATCAGAAAACTGTTCGAGAGCGAAGGCACGTCGCTGTCGGATTTCATGCTGTGCCAGCGCCTGTTGCGCGCGCATCGGATGCTCAGCAATCCTCGTCATGCCGGACGCAGCATCACGGCGATCGCCTTCGAGGCAGGCTTCAACGACCTCTCCTATTTCAACCGGGCGTTCCGGCGGCGCTACGGCGCGACGCCATCGGATGTGCGGGCGGCCGCGTTGAAAGGCTGACCGCAAACGAAAACGCCGGCCCAAGGGCCAGCGGTTTCTGGATGAATTTGCCGTTCGGGCCTTCAGCCGAGCTTGGCGTCGAGCGATACGTTTATGGCGCCGAGCGCCTTCGAGACCGGGCAGCCGGCCTTGGCCTTTTCGGCCAATTCCTTGAACTTCGCCGCGTCGATGCCCGGGACCTTGCCGACCACTGTGAGGGCGCTGCCGGTGATCCCGGTGCCGGGAACCAGCGTCACCACGGCCTTGGCGTCGAGTTCGGTGGCCGGCGTGCCGTTCTCGGCCAGGAAATGCGAAAACTGCATGGCAAAGCAGCCGGCGTGCGCCGCCGCGATCAGCTCTTCAGGGTTGGTGCCGGATTTGCCGCTCTCGTCCTCGAAGCGGGCTTTGAACGAATAGGGCGTGCCCTTCAGGGTTCCGCTCTGGGTGTCGAGCGTGCCCGTGCCCTCTTTCAGATTGCCTTTCCAGACGGCGTTTGCGGTGCGGTCCATGAATTCCTCCTTATTACAGCGGTGGCGCCGGCCAGGCGGCGTTCCTCCCAACTATAGCGCGGGCGCGAGGGAAGGCCACCGCGCTGTTTGCGCGCGCATGCAGCACCGGCGAGCCGCACCGAATCTTTTTTGAAAAAATGTGCGTGCAAAAATGTCGACTTGCATCGGCCCCGACCGTCCTGCGGGCGGCCACGGATTCTCGTGGCGGATGGAGGTTCGCATGAACAATCTGTTTTCTGCCCATTGGACAAGCACCTGCCGAACGGCCGATCCAGGGAAAAGCGGCCCGCTGCATGTGCCGCCCTCCGGCTTCGGCCGGCTGCTTGCGGCAGTTGCAATCATCGGCATTGCGGTCAGCCTTCTCGACCATGTCGCTGCCGGCAAGAACTCAACCGATACCGTGATCGCCTATGGTTCGTCACAGCAAGGGAGCTGGAAATGAAATATGTCTGTCTGGTCTATGGCGAGGAAAACGACCTCCATGCCATGACGCCGGAGCGTCTGGCCAAGCTCGATGCCGATTCGATGGCTCATGATCGGTCATTGGATCAGCGTGGGGTGCTGATCGTCGCGCAGGCGCTGCAATCGGTGAAGACGTCGAAGACGGTGCGGCGACGCCAGGGCAAGCGGCTGATCACCGACGGCCCGTTCGCCGAAACCAAGGAGCAGTTGCTTGGCTTCGTCATGATCGAGGCCGACAATCTCGACCAGGCGCTGGAGATCGCCGGCGAGATCCCGCTGGCCGAAATCGGCACCATCGAGGTGCGGGCGATCTACAATGTGCCGGGGTCATAGCCCCCGCCATGTGCTACAGCCACGCGGAAACCAAGGCGTTCGATTGAACGATCGTCGCGGTTCATTTGGTGCGCAACTTTTGCGTGTTGAAGCAAGGCGAGAGTTCTCCTATCGTCGCCGGGGTTCTTGGGGATTTCGACATGCCTTTCCTGATTGCTATCCTTGGCGTGTTGGGCGCGGCGGCGTTCTGGTGGTACCGGATGAAGGCGATGAACGACGCGGCTCGCGAGGTTGCGGACGTTGTCGGGCGCGTGCAGGGCAACATCCGTCGCAAGAAGCTGCGCAAGCAGGCGGCTCTGTCGCCTCTGACGGCGATCGATGATCCGGTCGTAGCGGCGGCTACGTTGATCACATCAATCGTCTCCGAGGATGGGCCCATCCTGCCGCAGCGCGAGGCTGTCATCCGCGCGGTGATTTCCGAGATCGCCGACAAGAAGAAGACCGACGAGGCGGTGATCTACGCCAAATGGGCGGCGGCGCAGGTCGACGACACCACCGTCGTCATCGACAAGCTGGCGCCGTTCCTGCGCGAACGCCTCGATGTCGCCGAGCGGAACGATCTGCTGCAGATGGTCAACCGCGCCGCCCAGGGCGGCGAGAAACGCCTCGAAATATCCGACCAGAGGATATTGCGGCTGCGGCAGAAGCTGGGTTTCGAGGTCAACTGAGCGATAGCGCTCAGATCGCCTCGCCCTTCAACAATCGCGGCGTGCTGGTGGACAACCCCGACGCCTGCCGGATAAAAAAATCCTTCAGGCGCGGCATGCGTTCGACAAGGCCGAGGCCGATGTCGCGGACGGTTCGCAGCGGGCCGATATCGTTGGAAAACAGCCGGTTCAGCGCGTCCGTGGTGATGCCCATCTGCACCGTGTCGAAGCGGCGCCACTGCTGGTAGCGTTCGAGGACGTCGAGCGCGCCGATGTCCTGGCCGAGCCGGTCGGCCTCGACGATCACCTCGGCAAGGGCCGCGACATCCTTGAAGCCGAGATTGAGGCCCTGGCCGGCGATCGGGTGGATGCCGTGGGCGGCATCGCCGGCGAGTGCGATGCGGGGCGCGACGAAGGCACGCGCAATGGTCAAGCCGAGCGGCCAGGCGCGCGGCGCATCAGTAACGCGGATCTCGCCAAGCTTCAGGCCAAAACGCTGCTCGAGTTCGTGTTCGAACAGGAGATCGTCACCGGCCACCAGCTTCTCGGCATCGGGCGTACGCTCGACCCAGACGATCGACGAGCGGTTGGTGCCGTCCTCACCGGGTTTGAGCGGCAATGTGGCGAAAGGCCCGGCCGGCAGGAAATGCTCTTCGGCGCGACCATTGTGCGGGCGTTCATGCGCTACCGTGCAGACGATGCCGGACTGGCCATATTCCCACTTCACCGTCTTGATGCCGGCCATGTCGCGCAGCTTCGAGTTGACGCCGTCGGCGGCGACCAGCAGCCGCGCCTTCAGCGCTGCGCCGTCGGCGAGATGCACGGTGATGCCACTGCCGTTGGTCTCGAAGCCCTGCACCGCGACGCCTTCGATGATATCGATGCCGAGCCTTTCGGCGCTGGCCCGCAAGGCGCCGTTCAGCACCTTGTTGGCGACCATATGCGCAAAGGGCTCGCCCGGCGCCACTTCGCCGCCGAAGGTCAGGAAGACCGGACGCACCGGATCGGCGGTGCGCGAATCGGTGATGATCATCTCAGTGATCGCCTGCGCCTGGGGTGCGATCTCGGCCCACACGCCGAGCTGGTCGAGCATGCGGCAGGCGGCAGCGGCAATGGCCGAGGCGCGGCCATCCCTTTGCCAGGCGCCAGCAGGTGCCGCATCGACGAGAGCGATGGCGAGGCCCGGTCGCGCCTGTTTCAGCGATACGGCGGCGGCCAGGCCGACATAGCCGGCGCCGGCGACCAGGACATCGAGCCCGGATCTGTTTTTCGTGTCCGCCTTGCGTTCCATCATCTTCGCTCCTGCGCCGGCCGGGTCTTGCGCCCTTGACTGCCTGTCCGTCCTGTCGGAAACCGCCATAACACTTCTGCGGCGAGGGCGCGAAATATGACGGCAGCCATGGACGAGCTTCTCGGCATTCTCGACCTCGAGAAGCTGGAACACAATCTGTATCGTGGTCGCAGCCCGCTGCTCGACTGGCAGCGCGTGTTCGGCGGCCAGACCATCGCCCAGGCGCTGGTGGCGGCGCAGCGGACAGTGGATCCCGATCGGTACGTGCATTCGCTGCACGGCTATTTCATGCGGCCCGGCGACACCAAGGTGCCGATCGTCTACGAGGTCGACCGCATTCGCGACGGCGGCTCCTTCACCACGCGGCGCGTGGTGGCGGTCCAGCACGGCCAGGCGATCTTTTCGCTCGAAGCCTCGTTCCAGCAGGATGAGGTCGGCCTGGAGCACCAGGTGCCGATGCCGCAGGACGTTCCGGGGCCGGACACATTGCTGTCGCAACGCGAATTGCTGGGCAAATTCGGCGAGGCGGTGCCCGATGGGATCAAACGCTACTGGGAGCGCGACCGGCCGATCGAGATGAAGCCGGTGATGCTGAAGCATTACACCAGCCGCGAAAAGCTGGAGCCAAAGCAGAACATCTGGATCCGCACCACCGGTCCGGTGCCGGCGGACCGCGCCATCCAGGCAGCGGTGCTCGCCTATCTCTCCGACATGACGCTGCTCGACACATCGACCTTCGCGCATGGCCGCGCCATTTTCGATCGAGATATCCAGGCGGCGAGCCTCGACCACGCCATGTGGTTCCACCGCAGCCATGCGCTCGACGACTGGATGCTCTACACGCAGGACAGCCCGTCGACGCAGGGCTCGCGCGGCTTTACACGCGGCTCGCTGTTTGCCCGCGACGGTACGCTGATTGCCTCGGTTGCGCAGGAAGGGCTGATCCGGCTCAAGCGATCGCCTGCAGAGTAGGCATTTTTCGAAATTTGCCCAATTTTTAAGCAGGCGTATCGCCGCAGCTGTGGGCAGGTTGCGTCGGCGCACTCCCTAATCTCTTTGTTTACAGTGGGTTAACACCCTGCTTCGGCACTTGGCACGGAGCTTGAATCCTTGTGGGCACTCTCCGGCTCTTTGGGATCGGTGAAGGTGTGCAAACGCGGGGGACCGCAACAGCAAAGGGTGAAACCTTATGAAAATCGTGATGGCAATCATCAAGCCGTTCAAGCTCGACGAGGTACGCGAAGCGCTCACCGCCGTCGGCATCCAGGGCCTGACCGTCACCGAAGTCAAAGGCTACGGGCGTCAGAAAGGGCATACGGAGATCTATCGCGGGGCGGAATACGCGGTCAGCTTCCTGCCGAAGATCAAGATCGAAGTCGCGGTCAGTGCCGACATGGTCGACAAGGCCGTCGAAGCCATCACCGCAGCCGCCAAGACCGGCCAGATCGGCGACGGCAAGATCTTCGTTTTCGGCATCGATCAGGCGGTGCGCATCCGCACCGGCGAAACAGACACCGACGCGCTCTGAGCGGCGATCACGTATTCCAATGGAGAGTTCAATGAATATTCCTTCCACCTTGAAGACGACGGGACGAGCTGCCCTTTTGGGTTCGCTTGCTCTCGCAGCATTGGGCACGGTCGCCGCCTTCGCACAGGAAGCGGCACCGGCCGCAGCCGCGGCCGCGCCGGCTGCTGCCCCGACCCCGGTGCTCGACACCGGCAACACCGCCTGGATGCTGACCTCGACGGCGCTGGTGCTGATGATGACCATTCCGGGCCTTGCGCTGTTCTACGGCGGCATGGTGCGCAAGAAGAACGTGCTCGCCACCGTCATGCAGAGCTTCGCCATCACCTGCCTGGTGACGGTGCTGTGGTTCATGTTCGGCTATTCGCTGGCCTTCTCGGACGGCGGCGGCGTGAACAGCTATATCGGCGGCACCTCGAAGTTCTTCCATCACGGCATCACCACGGCCTCGCTGTGGCTGCCGGGCGTCGCCAACATTCCTGAATTCGTGTTCTCGATGTTCCAGATGACGTTCGCCATCATCACGCCGGCGCTCATTGCCGGCGCCTTCGCCGAACGCATGAAGTTCTCGGCGCTGCTGATCTTCATGGCGTTGTGGCTGCTGGTCGTCTACGTGCCGATCGCGCATTGGGTCTGGGGTGGCGGCTTCCTCGGATCGGCGGGCGTGCTCGACTTTGCCGGCGGTACGGTCGTTCACATCAATGCCGGTGTCGCCGGTCTGGTCTGTGCGCTGGTTCTCGGCAAGCGCGAAGGCTATGGCACCACCAACATGGCGCCGCATAACCTGGTCTATTCGGTGATCGGCGCTTCGCTGCTGTGGGTTGGCTGGTTCGGCTTCAACGCCGGTTCGGAACTGGCAGCCGACGGTCTTGCCGGCGCTGCCATGCTCAACACCCAGGTTGCCACCGCGGCGGCGGCACTGGCCTGGATGTTCGCCGAATGGATCGTCGCCAAGAAGCCTTCCGTGCTCGGCATCATCTCGGGTGCGGTTGCCGGCCTGGTCGCGGTGACGCCGGCTTCCGGCTTCGTCAACCCGACCGGTGCCTTCATCGTCGGCATCGTCGCAGGCGTCGTCTGCTACCTCTCGGCGGTCAAGGTCAAGCACATGTTCGGCTATGACGACTCGCTCGACGCCTTCGGCGTGCATGGCGTCGGCGGTGTGGTAGGCGCTCTGCTCACCGGCGTGCTCGCCGACCCGGCGATCAACAGCCTCGGCGCAGGTGCTTCGCTCGGCAAGCAGATCTACGGCGTTGCCGTCACTATCGTGTGGACCGGCATTGCCACCTTCGTGCTCCTCTACATCGTCAAGGCGCTTGTCGGCCTGCGCCCGACGACCCAGGAAGAGGTCGAAGGCCTCGACATCTCCCAGCATGGCGAAGTGGTGCCGTAAGGCCAGCTTAGCCAAGGGGCCGGCGGAACCCTCCTCCCGCCGGCCCCATATCTCCACGCAATTCCGAATGGAAAGCGCTGCACAGTTCTCCTGGAATTGCTTTGAAAGATCCCGTCGTGATGCTCCCGAAAGGAGTTCACGCATTGAGGCCCGGATCGCATCCGGGCCTCTTTTTTTGGCAAGCCATTCCGGCAATGCCCGGCTTCACGCAATCACGTTCGCGTGATCATGTTTTTTGAGGAAACAACGACCGCTCTGGTTCCGAACCGTGGGGACGATCGTCGTTCTGACGCTCGTGCCAAACAACAGGGAAGGAAACCATCTCATGAACCTCAAGAACATCTGTCTCGGAGCGCTTGCTCTTTCCATGATCGGCGGCGTGGCGTTTGCCGGTGCTCTGGACGAGCCCGACAACATGGCGCCGTTCTTCACGGATTCCGGCATGAAAACCATGAAGCCGATGGCGGACTTCAAGACAGCTTTCATGGCCATGCCGATGGAAAAGCAGGAAGCGATGAAGAAGGAATGCCAGGATGCGGCGATGAGCAAGCCGCATGCGGAATTCTGCGCCAATGTGCAGGCGCTCGGCGGCGCCAACTGATTTGCCGCGATCGGGCCGAGACCCGATCTCTGTTCAGACGACCAATGGCGGGCCGGCAGCCCGCCATTGTTTCGTTCGATGGAGCTCCATCGGTCCGTCGTCCAACATTGCCTCATACGCCTCAACCGGCGGTAATGAGGTTTGAGCGTCTCAACCTCTTATAGTTAATGCGCCCTTAACCTTCCCACCGATAGTCTGAGACCCGAATCTGCCGGAGTGCGCCACGCACCCGGCGAGTCCACGACAGACGGGGAAGAGCATGCGTTCAGGGGCTTCAGCACCGCTCGCGCTGGCCGATACGGGGCACGGCATCCAGGCGTTCGCGCGGCGTCAGGTGGGGCGGCTGGTTGGCGTCGGCCTGTTCGCGCTGGCCGCCTTTGGCGTTGCCAGCCTTGCCACCTGGAATGTCGCCGATCCGAGTTTTTCCCACGCGACGAACAACACCGTCACCAACGCCATGGGCTATGCGGGTGCCGTGTTCTCCGACCTCGCCATGCAGTTCTTCGGCCTCGCCGCCGTCGCCGCCCTGGTTCCGACGGTCATCTGGGGCTTCCTGCTGTTTTCCGCGCGCGGCGTCGACAGGCTGCCCAAGCGCGGGTTGTCCTGGTTCGGCTTCGCGCTGCTGGCCGCTGCGATGGTCGGCTGCGTGGTGCCGCCCAAGACCTGGCCGCTGCCCACCGGCCTCGGCGGCGTGTTCGGCGACATGGTGCTGAAGATCCCCGGTGTCGTCATCGGCGGCTATCCGACCGGGCTGATCGCCAGCATCATCGCCATCCTGCTTTCGGCGCCCGCACTGTGGCTCTTTGCCCATGGCTCGGCGCTGATCGGACGCAAGAACGGCTTTGCGGTGATGGAGGACGAGCCCGCCGTCGATCCGCGCGAGGACGACCTTTTGTTCGACAATGACGAGGACGAAGGCGACGAGGGCATCCTGGCGCTCGGCGCCATCACCCATTGGTGGCTGTCGCTGCGCGCGTGGATGCACCGCCGCGCCGTGCGCCGCAGGCAAGAGCGGGACGAGTACGAGCCGGAGATGGAGCAGCGCTCCACCGCCTGGCGCCGCGCGGCCGAACGGGTCGAATCGGCCGAGTTCGCCGAGCAGCGGATGAGCCAGGATGGCCGCGCCCGCGTCGAGCCGGAATTCTTCGCCGCCATGGTCAATGACCGCAGCGCCTCGCTCGACCCCGACGATGCCGATATCTTCGACGACCGCTTCGACAATGCGGGCGAGGATGCCGATTTCGACGATGAGCCTGTCGTGCAACGCCGCGGCGCGCCGACCGCCAAGGTACAGCCGTTCCGTTCCGATGCCGCCACGCGCGTCGAGGCGCCGGCGGCGCGCCCCGTGCCAGGCGCCCGTGTGCAGCGCGAGGCGCAGACATCGCTGATCGGCTCTGAAAAATTTGAAATGCCGTCGCTGCACTTCCTCTCCGAGCCGAAGAACGTGGTGCGCGACGCCAGCCTGTCCAAGGACGCGCTGGAACAGAATGCGCGCCTGCTCGAAGGCGTGCTGGAGGATTTCGGCGTCAAGGGCGAGATCATCGCCGTCCGTCCGGGTCCGGTCGTCACGCTCTATGAGCTCGAACCGGCGCCCGGCATCAAATCGTCGCGCGTCATCGGCCTGTCCGACGACATCGCCCGCTCGATGAGCGCCATCGCCTGCCGCGTCGCGGTGGTGCCCGGCCGCAACGCCATCGGCATCGAACTGCCGAACGCCAAGCGCGAAACCGTCTATCTCAGGGAGATCCTGGCCAGCCGCGATTTCGAGACGACGAAGGCCAAGCTGGCACTGGCGCTGGGCAAGACCATCAATGGCGAGGCGGTCATCGTCGACATCGCCAAGATGCCGCACGTGCTGGTCGCCGGCACCACCGGCTCGGGCAAGTCGGTCGCCATCAACACCATGATCCTGTCGCTGCTCTACCGGCTGACGCCGCAGGATTGCCGGCTGATCATGATCGATCCGAAGATGCTGGAACTCTCGGTCTATGACGGCATCCCGCATCTGCTGACGCCCGTCGTCACCGATCCGAAGAAGGCGGTGGTGGCGCTGAAATGGACCGTGCGCGAGATGGAGGACCGCTACCGCAAGATGTCCAAGGTCGGCGTGCGCAACATCGACGGCTTCAACGCCCGCGTCAGCCAGGCGGACAAGAAGGGTGAGAAGATCTCGCGCACCGTTCAGACCGGCTTCGACCGCCAGACCGGCGAGGCGATCTACGAGACCGAGAACCTCGATCTCGAGCCGATGCCCTATATCGTCGTCATCATCGACGAGATGGCCGACCTGATGATGGTCGCCGGCAAGGACATCGAAGGTGCCGTGCAGCGCCTGGCTCAGATGGCGCGCGCCGCCGGCATCCATGTCATCATGGCAACGCAGCGGCCGTCGGTCGACGTCATCACCGGCACCATCAAGGCCAATTTCCCGACCCGCATCTCCTTCCAGGTGACGTCGAAGATCGACAGCCGCACCATTCTGGGCGAGCAGGGCGCCGAGCAGCTGCTCGGCATGGGCGACATGCTCTACATGGCCGGCGGCGGCCGTATCCAGCGCGTGCACGGCCCGTTCGTCGCCGATGAAGAGGTCGAGAAGATCGTCGCGCATCTGAAGCTGCAGGGCGTGCCGGAGTATCTCGACGCCATCACCGAGGATGATGGCGAGGATGACGACGAGCCGTCAGGCAAGGGTGGAGCGAGCGGCGGTGGCGGCAACAGCAATTTCGAGGATTCCGACGATCCTTACGATCAGGCGGTCTCCGTGGTGCTGCGCGATGGCAAGGCCTCGACCAGCTATATCCAGCGCCGGCTGGGCATCGGCTACAACCGCGCTGCCTCGATCATCGAGAAGATGGAGAAGGAAGGTATCGTCGGCCCGGCCAACCATGCCGGCAAGCGCGAGATCCTGGTGCCGACCGAAGAGGACAAGTTCTGACCAGAAAGCCTGACCCTTGCGACATCCCTGTCCGGCAACCTTGAACCTTTCAAGGCGTTGAAGCGACCAAGGGACGCCCGACCCGCCAAATTTCAGCCCAACTGGGGGTCCAAGCACAGAACAACTCAGGAATCAGACGAGAGTGACCGATATGAAAAACGATCTTTCAGCGCTCAGCACATTTGCTCCCTCCCGGCGTCAGTTGCTGGGCCTCGGCCTGGCGTTTGCAGGGGCGGCAGCCTTCAACGCGGTGCCCGGCTTCCAGGTGCTGGCCTCGGCGCAGGCGGCTGTGCCGGCCGCTGCGCAGAAGATCGCCGACCACTTTTCCTCGGTCAAATCGATGAGCGGCGAATTCGTGCAGTTCGGCCCCAAGGGCGAGCAGACCGGCGGCAAGTTCTTCCTCGAACGGCCGGGCAAGATCCGCTTCAACTACGACGGCTCTTCGAACTTCCGGGTGATTTCAGACGGCCAGTCGGTGGTCATCCTGAACAAGAGGCTCAACACGTCCGATCTCTATCCGCTGTCGAAGACACCCTTGAAGCTGCTGCTCGACAACAGGATCGACCTCTCCGGCGACCGCGTCAAAAGCGTCAAGCAGGAGGACGACCTCACAACCATCCAGCTCGCCGACAAATCGGTGTTCGGCAATTCGAAGATCACCATGATGTTCGATCCGAAAACCTTCGACTTGCGGCAGTGGACGATCACCGACGCGCAGGGCAAGGATACGACGGTGATGATCTTCAACACCAAGGAAGGCGTCAGCTTCGCGCCGGATACTTTCGCCATCGACTACACGGCGAACCGCGAGCTCAACACCAACAAGGCGCGCTAGCTTCAAACGCTCCAATAGCTGTGGAAAGCACCGGGCCGCGCCTCGTCGGGCGTTGCCCGGCTTGTCTTTGCGGTCCGCGGCTGGCAATTTCCCGGACCGACTCCGTCAAAAGGCGTCTTCCCCGCCGGGACCCATCGGTTCTGGCCGTTGCACGCTGTCCTGGATTGCCAAATGCCCTTCTCCATCGCCACCTGGAACATCAACTCCGTTCGCCTTCGCATGCCGATCGTCGAGCGCCTGCTCGTCGAGCATGCGCCCGACGTGCTGTGCCTGCAGGAAACCAAGGTTCCCGACGAACTGTTCCCCGAGAAGGCTTTCCGCAAGCTCGGCTACGAGCACATCGCCTTCCATGGCCAGAAGGGCTACCACGGCGTAGCAACCGTGGCGCGGCGGCCGATCGAATTGGTCGAAAAGCGACGCTTTTGCGAAATCGAGGACAGCCGGCACCTCTCGGTGACGGTGCGGGCCGGCGGCAAGGCGATCCTGCTGCATAATTTCTACGTCCCGGCGGGCGGCGACGAACCGGATCCCGTCATCAACAGGAAGTTCAAGCACAAGCTCGATTTCGTTGCCGAGATGAATGCCATCCGGGCAGAACATGACGAGGTGTCCGGCTCGGTGCTGGTCGGCGACCTCAACATCGCCCCGCTCGAACATGACGTCTGGTCGCACAAGCAATTGCTCAACGTGGTCAGCCACACGCCGGTCGAGACGGAAAATTTCGAGGCGATGCGTCGCGCCGGCAACTGGGTCGACCTGATGCGGCTCAACGTGCCGGATGAGCAGAAGCTCTACACCTGGTGGAGCTATCGCGCGCAGGATTGGGAGCTGTCCAATCGCGGCCGCCGCCTCGACCACGTCTGGTCGTCGCCGAACCTTGTGCCCAGCTTTTCCGGCTACGAGATCCTGCGTCTGGCGCGCGGCTGGGAGCGCCCGTCGGACCATGTGCCTGTCATCGCGCGGTTCGATCTGGACTAGTCTGGTCGAAAATGCCCGCGTGCGGCAGTCAGTCTGTAGAGTTGGGACCGGCTGGATCCACCCACGGACGGCCCAATCGTGTCACCATCGCCGCGTACCCAACGGCACCTGCCGCCCAAAGGAAGATGCCAAGCTCTTTGACGACGTCCTCGGCGATGGCGGCCGCAGAACCGGGGGTAGGAAACAGCTCTCCGAGCTGGTCGATCGATGCTGACATCGCCAGCAGGAAGCCTGCGGCCACAAAGATGATCGTGCCGTCGAATGTTTTTCGTCGCAGCCGGAAGAACCAGAACAACCCGGCGCCGGCGTAGGCAATCATCGGAACGATCTCTGGTATCCCAACAATGGGCAGCACGTCCTCATGGATCAACAACAGGTCATCGAGGCCCAGGAGGAGGGTAAGGCCGCCGAGAAACGTGCAATCCCATCGGCGCGTGAGCAGGCCAGCAAACAGGGTCGCGGCGCCGGAGCCGATCCATAGCGAAGCACCCAGGGACGAAATCCACCCCGTATAGAAACCGACTCCGGCGGCTGCGGATGGATCTCGATAAAAGATCCACGCGTCCAGACCACGAATTTGCGCGACGAACAGCGCGGCCAAGAGCATCGCAACGTTGATCGCCGCCGCCGCCAACACGACCAAGCGCCAGGCTATTGTCCATTCGCCGCCATGCTTTGTGTTCGGCGCGCTGTTCTCTGGCATTTGCTATTCTCATAGAGGACTGAGAGGAACTCCATTGGAATCAAAGATCAAGAAGTGCTGACCTATGCCTAATCCAGTACGATGGCTGCCAGCTCTGCCGCGCCGAGAACTCCGCCTGCATTGTGCCGGTGGTCAGCATCGAACGGTTGCAGCGCTTCGCTCCACCGAACCCATTGTACCATGGCGCCGATGTTCAGGGGAGGCCGGCCTGCAAATGCCCGACCTGAATCCCAGCACGCTTCGAAGCGCGTCCAAATAAATTCGAACTCAAACGGCGCGCTTCACGTCTTCACGCATGTCGTTGCCCCAGGGCTGCTGCGCTGACAGGCTTATCCGGCAGATGGGGATGGTCGCGGCGGCGTGTCGCCAGCATCCGTTGCGCCGCTTCGATGATTGTCGGCGCCGGGACATCGGCGACCAGGCCGGTCGGGCTGGCATGGCGGGTCGCGATCACGTCCACGCAGTTCGAAAGCGGCCTCCAACGGGCCATGTTGGCGCCGCCATTGAGGATAACCATCGGCGTCATCACCGTTGCCATGAGATGTGCGGT